>NC_004545.1:0-307990 GCF_000007725.1 Buchnera aphidicola str. Bp (Baizongia pistaciae)
TTAAATGCACGCTCTCAAAATATTTCAGGCACTAAAGCACTAATACTATATAATTTATATAAAAATAAATTAATATTATTTCAAACTATACAAAATATAGAAATTTAACTTATGATATTTAATGCAAGTTATAAATTCAATCTATAATTTTACTTTAATCTATTATTAATTTGATGATTCAAACGTTAACTTAAAATGTAAAAAGTTATTAACATTTTTTAATTCAGTTATTAACAACCCTAATATGTAAGTTAACATTATAACAACAACCAAAAGAAGTTAGTTTTTAACAAAATATTATAACATAGTAGTAATAATTATCTTTTTATTATTATTTATTGTAAATAATTATTTTAAAATATACAATTACATATCAATAATATATTATATGAAGTTAATTAAATTACTTTTAGTAAAGATGCATGTTTTATTATTCTTAAACATAAATTTTTAAAAATAGGATTATTAATGTTACGTGAACAAAATTTCGATGTTATTATAGTAGGGGGTGGACATGCAGGAACTGAAGCTGCATTAGCTTGTTCCCGAATGAAAAAAAAAACTTTATTGCTAACTCAAAACATAAATACAATTGGAGCATTGTCTTGCAATCCTGCTATTGGAGGAATAGGAAAAAGTCATTTAGTTAAAGAAGTAGACGCCTTAGGCGGAATTATGGCAAAAGCAATTGACAAATCTGGTATTCAGTTCAGAATTTTAAACTCTAAAAAAGGATTTGCTGTCCGTTCAACTAGAGCACAAGCTGATAGGAAACTTTATAGTCAAACAATAAAAAAGACACTATTATTTCAAGAGAATCTATTAGTGTTACAGGCAGAAGTGGATGATGTTATTGTTAGTAACTACAAAATAATGGGTGTTATAACCCAAACAAAAATTAAATTTTTTTCTAAAGCTGTTGTATTAACCACAGGAACATTTTTAGGAGGTAAAATTTATATAGGTTCTAAATGTTTTTTAGGAGGGCGAATTAATGATTACTCTTCTATTAATTTAGCCCAACGATTAAAAGACTTACCTATTAAAATAGGTCGATTAAAAACAGGTACACCCCCCCGAATTAATAAACATACTATTAATTTTTCAAAATTAGATGTTCAATATAGTGACAATCCCTTACCTATATTTTCATTTATGGGAAACCAAAAAGAACATCCAAGACAAATTCCATGTTATATTACTGCAACTAATGAAAAAACTCATGAAATAGTTAGAAAAAATCTTAAAAAAAGCCCTATTTATTCAGGTTTAATAACGGGAATAGGCCCTCGCTATTGTCCATCAATTGAAGATAAAATCGTTCGCTTCTCCGATCGTAATGCACATCAGATATTTTTGGAACCAGAAGGATTACATGACATTGAAATATATCCAAATGGAATTTCAACTAGTTTACCTGAAGATGTTCAAGTAGAAATGATACATTCGATTAAAGGATTAGAACGAGCACAAATTACGCGCCCTGGTTATGCTGTTGAGTATGACTATTGTGATCCTAGAACTTTAAAACTAACTTTAGAAAGTAAGTTTATTGAAGGTTTTTTTTTAGCTGGGCAAATAAATGGTACTACAGGTTACGAAGAAGCTGCTGCTCAAGGTTTATTAGCAGGATTAAATGCTTCACTATATGCGTCTAATAAATGCGGGTGGTTTCCAAATCGAGGGCAAGCATATTTAGGAGTATTAATTGATGATTTATGTACTAAAGGTACAAAAGAACCATATCGTATGTTTACAGCAAGAGCTGAACATCGATTAATATTGCGAGAAGATAATGCTGATTTAAGGTTAACTAATATTGCAAAAAGCATGAATTTAATTGATAATTCAAGATGGACACGATACGTTGAAAAATTATCAAATATTAAAAATGAAACAACCCGTTTAGAAAATCTTAAAATTCGTTCTAAATTATATAGCATTACTGAATTAAATAATTTCTTTAGTATAAAAATAAATACAGAATCTACTGCCAAAGATTTATTAAAAAGACCAGAAATAAATTACTCTACTCTCATGTTATTTAAAAAATTTAGCCCTGGAATAAAAGATAAAGAAGCTTATGAACAAATAGAAATTCAAGAAAAATATTGTGGTTATATTAAGAGACAGATAAAAGCAATAAAAAATCAACTTAATAATGATTATATTGTATTATCTAAAATAAAAAATTATAAAGTTGTCAAGGGATTATCTAACGAAGTAGTTTCAAAATTGAATTTTTATAAACCATATTCACTTGGACAAGCTTCCAGAATTTCTGGAATTACTCCAGCTGCGATTTCTATTTTACTAATATATTTAAAAAAAAAATTATATAGTACATAATTTTTTTTACAAAATTTATGTTTTTTATCTGTTTTCTGTTTAGTTCTTTAATAATTTTAAAATTAATAATATTTTGGAATATTAAAATTATTAATTATACTGATTAAAATTTTTTTATATTTTTTGAAATAAATCAAATGTATTTTATATTCGAAAATGATATTTTTATTTTTAAATATCATATATAAAATTATATAAATTTATGATTTTTAATTTATGATGTAATTTAAAAATATCATTTTTATATATTAATTTTTAAATGTATTATTTTTCTATAATACTTATGACATCTGAGTATCATAAAAAATGGGATTATAAATGAACTTAGAACATAATTTTAACTTACCAAACTACATAAATCATCATCTTCATCATTTACAATTAAACTTAAGTAATTTAAAATTTCTAAATTTTAATGACAATTACATTCGAAATTTTTGGGTATGTAATTTTGATTCAATTTTTTTATCAATATTTTTAGGATTAGTGATTTTAATTTCATTTTTTAAAATTTCAAAAACATTTACAATACAAACGCCAAACAAAATACAAATTTGTATAGAATTAATAATAGATTTTATTAATAATAATGTAAAAGAAATTTATCATGGAAAAAACAAATTAATAGCACCATTATCATTAACAATCTTTGTTTGGATTTTTTTAATGAATCTCATGGATTTAATACCTATTGATTTAGTTCCATTTATTTTTCAAAACTTTTTCGAAACACAAATACCAATTAAATTAGTTCCTACAACTGATGTTAATATTACTATTTCTATGTCTTTAGTTGTATTTTTATTAATAATTTTTTATAGTATAAAAATAAAGGGTATAAAGGGATTTTTAAAGGATTTGTTTTTACAACCATTTCATAATCCTATCTTTTTTGTTTTTAATTTTATATTAGAAAGTATTAGCTTATTATCAAAACCAGTTTCATTAGGTTTAAGATTATTTGGTAACATGTATGCAGGAGAAATGATCTTTATTTTAATTTCAGGATTATTGCCTTGGTGGTTACAATGGATTTTAAGTGTTCCTTGGGCGATCTTTCACATTTTAATAATTTCGTTACAATCTTTTATTTTTATGGTATTAACCATTGTATATTTATCTATGGCTTCCACAAAACATTAGTTCAATGGTATAATGTTAATTATTTATAATAATGGAATAAAAGAGGAACAAAATGGATAATGTAAGCATGGATATGTTGTATATAGCAGTAGCCGTAATGATAGGATTAGCAGCCATAGGAGCAGCAGTAGGAATTGGTATTCTTGGAAGTAAATTTTTAGAAGGTGTAGCTAGACAACCAGATTTAACGTCTTTATTACGCACACAGTTTTTTGTAGTTATGGGTTTAGTTGATGCAATTCCTATGATTGCAGTAGGATTAGGTTTATATATGTTATTTGCGGTTATATAATGCACTGTATTTTATATATTTTAAATTTAAAGAAGTTATTAATAAATTTATATATATTCTTTACGTTATAATTTAGTAACGTAAAGATATATAATTTAATTTTTTTAATATAGGACGTAATAATATGGATTTTAATGTTACAATTGTTGGCCAAGCTATATCTTTTGTTTTATTTGTTTTCTTTTGCATGAAATATGTTTGGCCTTCAGTAATATTTATAATAGAAACTAGACAAAAAGAGATTAAAGATTCTTTGACGTTTATTGAAAATTCTAAAAAAGAGTTAAACATTTTTAAAGAAAATTCTAAAAATGAAATTAAAATTATAAAAAAAAATGCTTCTAAAATAATAGATTCTGCTATACAACAAAAAACACAAATTTTAAAACAAGCATACTTAGCTGCGGAAAAAGAAAAACAAACAATTTTAAAGCAAGCAAAACTAGATGTAATGATTGAATATCAGAAAGCACGTTATGAACTACGTCAAAAAGTTAGTAAGATAGCTGTAGAGATTGCTAAAAAGATAATAAATCGTTCTATTTGCATAGAAGAACAAAACAGTATAATTAGTTCGTTGATAAAAAAAATCTAAGGATTCAAATTTATGTCTAGTACTAAAGACGAATTACAATTATATGCAAAAGCAATTTACAACTGTGCTATATCTAACCATCAATCGTTAGATCACTGGAAGACAATGCTTCAGTTAATGGCTAATATATTAAATAATGAGATTATTAAAAATTTAATTTCAAAAGCTTACTTCTCACAGCATGTTATTTCTTTATTTATTGATTTATGTTGTAATAAAGTAAATCAATATGGAATTAATTTAATTAAAATTCTAGCAGAAAACAAACGTTTGATGCTATTAGAAAAATTATATAAAGAATTTATAAATTTATGTGAATTATATCAGGGAGTAGTTAATATAACTGTTATTTCCGCACACAAATTGAATGAAGAATATATTAGCAAAATTAATATCATGTTAAAAAAACGATTTTTCAAAAAAATAAATGTGACATACGTGATAGATGAATCAATTATAGGTGGTTTAATTATAAAGTTTTGTGATACAGTTATTAATGCATCCATTCATTCTCGATTAGAAAAATTATTAAATATTCTACAATATTAAAAGAAAATATAATATGCAAATAAGTTCTAGTGAAATTTGTGAATTAATAAGTAAGAAAATTGCAAAGTTTGATATTATAAGTTCAATGCATAATGAAGGAAGAGTTATTTCAGTTAGTGATGGTATCATACAAATTTATGGATTATCTGATGTTATGCAGGGAGAAATGTTATCGTTGCCCGGAGATAAGTATGCTATTGCTTTAAATTTAGAGAAAAATGTAGTAGGTGCTATAGTAATGGGTGAATATACGCATATTACTGAAGGTACTAAAATAATAAGCACTGGTCGTATTTTTGAAATTCCAGTTGGTTCTAAGTTTTTAGGAAGAGTGATAAATGCGTTAGGTGTTCCCATAGATGGTAAGGGTCGTATACAGGAAGAAAAATTTTTACCGGTAGAAATAAATGCACCAGGTGTAATTGATAGACAAAAAATTAGTGAACCGCTGCAAACAGGTTATAAATCTATTGATGCTATGGTGCCAATAGGAAAAGGTCAACGTGAATTAATTATTGGAGATCGTCAAACAGGAAAAACATCTTTAGCTATAGATACAATTATTAATCAGCGTAATACTAAAATTAAATGTATTTATGTAGCAATTGGACAAAAATTTTCTACAATTGTAAATTTAGTACGACAATTAGAAGATAATCAGGCATTAAATCATACAATTGTAATTGTTGCTTCTGCTTCTGAATCAGCAGCATTACAATATTTGGTTCCATATTCTGGATGTTCTTTAGGAGAATTTTTTCGAGATCAAGGAAAGGATGCGTTAATAGTATATGATGATTTATCTAAACATGCGATAGCATATAGGCAGATTTCTTTATTATTAAGGCGCCCTCCTGGAAGAGAAGCATTTCCTGGTGATATTTTTTACTTACATGCTAGATTATTAGAACGTGCTTGTAGAGTTAATAGTAATTATTTAAAAAACATTTTAGGGACTGTAAATAAATTTAGTACAGGTTCTCTGACTGCTTTACCAATTATTGAAACGCAGGATGGAGATGTTTCGTCTTTTATACCTACTAATGTGATATCTATAACTGACGGACAGATATTTTTAGAATCGAATTTATTTAATTCAGGAATTCGACCTGCAATTAATCCAGGGATTTCTGTTTCTCGGGTAGGAGGGGCTGCTCAATGTCAAATTATACGAAAATTATCTTCTGGGATAAGAACATCGTTAGCTCAATATCAGGAATTAATAGCTTTTTCTCAGTTTTCTTCGGAGTTAGATGAAATAACTAGAAATCAATTAATTCACGGAAAAAAACTTATTGAAATATTAAAACAAAAACAATATCACCCTATGTCTATAGCAGAGCAAGCAATTATTTTATTTGCAGCTGAAAATAATTTTTTAAATGATGTTTCTGTAGAACAAATTATAAAATTTGAAAAAATGTTATTACTTTTTTTTAATACAAATAATAGTGAGTTAGTTTTAAGTATAAATAATTATAAAAGAATTAATGATGTCGTTGAAAACCAGTTGAGTGATGTTATTAATGCATTTAAATTAACCAAATGCTGGTCATAAATATAGTAGTAAATAAGCTTTAAGGAGAAAAAAGCTTATGATTGGAATTAGAGAGATTCGTAGTAAAATGAAAAGTATTAATAATACAAAAAAAATTACGAAAGCTATGGAAATGGTTTCAATTTCTAAATTAAGAAAAATTAAAAAGCGAATGTGTTCTAGTCGCCCATATTTTAATATAATAAATCAAGTTATTTCTCATGTCATAACTGGAAATTTAGAACATTATCATACATATTTTAATCAAAGAAATGTTAAAAGAATTGGGGTAATTATTGTATCTACTGATCGTGGTTTGTGCGGTAATTTGAATACTCTTTTATTTAAAAAAGTATTAGAAGTACTTACAGAACATATTAATGAACATATATTGAATAATTTATTTGTTATAGGTACTAAAGCGTTAACGTTTTTTAAATCTTTTACAAATAATATTGTTTTTAGTCTTTCAAATTTGAAAAATGATTTTAAAATAATTGATTTGATGGAAATGATTCGTATTTCATTGGAGATGTATATATCTGGAAAAATAGATAAATTGTTTCTTGCATATAATAAATTTAACAGTACTATTATACAAACTCCTACACTTGTTCAATTATTACCCATTCTAAAACCTAAATTGGGTAAAAAAGAAGTAAAAAAAACCTGGGATTATATTTACGAATCTAATTCAAAAGTTTTATTAAATGTTGTGTTAAATCGTTATATTGAATTTCAAATTTATCAATCTATTTTAGAGAATTTAGTTTGTGAACAAGCTTCGCGTATGTTAGCTATGAAACAAGCAACAGACAATAGTGCAGATTTGTTAAAAGCGTTACAAATGAATTATAATAAAGTACGTCAATCTAGTATTACTCAAGAACTTACTGAAATTATTTCCGGTGCCGCTGCAGTTTCTTTGAATTAATTTAATAATCATTAGAGGACATATTAAATGATTACTGGGAAAATAGTTCAAATTATTGGAGCTGTAGTTGATGTTGAATTTTCTCAGCAATCAGTTCCTAAAATATTCAATGCGTTAAAAGTAGATAATCAAGGTTCTATCTTAATATTAGAAGTACAACAGCAATTAGGATCGGGAATAGTTAGAACTATTGCTATGGGATCTTCTAATGGATTAAAAAGAGGTTTATTAGTGGTTGATTTGGAACATGGAATTAAGGTTCCTGTTGGTACAGCTACGTTAGGTAGAATTGTTAATGTGCTAGGACAGCCAATAGATATGAAAGGACCTCTAAAAAATCATGATAATTCTGATATTGAATATTGGGAAATTCATCGAAAAGCACCAAGTTATAGTGAGCAATTAACATCTTATGAAGTTTTAGAAACAGGAATTAAAGTTATTGATTTAATTTGTCCATTTTCAAAAGGTGGAAAAGTTGGCTTGTTTGGGGGTGCTGGAGTAGGAAAAACTGTTAATATGATGGAACTAATTAGGAATATTGCTACAGAACATTCAGGATATTCAGTATTCACGGGTGTAGGTGAACGAACAAGAGAAGGAAATGATTTTTACCATGAAATGTCTGATTCACGCGTTTTAGATAAGGTTTCTTTAGTTTATGGTCAAATGAATGAGCCTCCTGGAAATAGATTGCGTGTTGCATTTACCGGTCTAACTATTGCAGAAAAATTTAGAAATGAAGGTCATGATGTTTTGTTATTTATTGACAATATATATCGATATACTTTAGCGGGAACAGAAGTTTCAGCATTATTGGGTCGTATTCCTTCAGCTGTAGGATATCAACCTACTTTATCTGAAGAAATGGGTGTATTACAAGAACGAATTACTTCGACTAATAAGGGGTCTATTACTTCTATACAGGCTGTATATGTTCCTGCAGACGATTTAACTGATCCTTCGCCTGCTACGACATTTTCACATTTAGATTCGACTATTACTTTGAGTCGTCAAATAGTTTCTTTAGGTATTTATCCTGCTATTGATCCATTAAATTCTACGAGTCGACAATTAGATCCTCGTATTGTAGGTCAGTTACATTATGATGTTGCATTGGGAGTTCGATCTATCCTACAGAGATATCAAGAACTTAAAGATATTATTGCTATATTAGGTATGGATGAATTATCTGAAGATGATAAAATATTAGTGTCTAGAGCACGAAAAATACAGAAATTTTTATCTCAACCTTTTTTTGTAGCAGAAATTTTTACTGGATTTTCAGGAAAGTATGTAAAACTTCAAGATACCATTAATGGATTTAAAGATATTATTGAAGGTAAAGTAGATCATGTACCTGAGCAAGCGTTTTATATGGTTGGTTCAATTAATGAAGTTATTGAAAAATCAAAAAAGTTATAATATGAATAATAATAAAGTATATTCTTTAAACGTTGTTAGTTTCGAGAAAATAATTTTTAATGATTTTGTGAAAAAAATTCAGGTTTCAGGAAGTGAAGGAGAATTGGGTATTTATCCTGGACATTTACAATTATTATCTTTAATAAAACCTGGGCCGTTATTAATTTTAGATGATCATGATTATCAGCATGTTATCTATATTTCAGGTGGAATTATAGAAGTACAACCCACGGTTGTTAGTATTTTAGCTGATACGGCTATTAGAGGTTTAGATTTAGATTTAAATGTTGTTTTAGATAAAAAACTAAAATTAGAAAATAAAATTAGTAACGTTGATTGTATTGACCGAAATGATGTGATACAACAATTATCATGTGAGTTAGCTAAATTACGTGTTATTGAAATGTTTAAAAATCAATATATAAAAAAAAATAATTAATATTTAAGGTTCAAATTGTGATAAATTAGTTCAAGCGGCAGGGAATAATAAAAGTATGAACATTCCTGTCGCATATTGTATATTTATGATATTAATAGCTATTAAGAGATATTTTAT
Source organism: Buchnera aphidicola str. Bp (Baizongia pistaciae) (assembly GCF_000007725.1). Classification (NCBI taxonomy): domain Bacteria; kingdom Pseudomonadati; phylum Pseudomonadota; class Gammaproteobacteria; order Enterobacterales; family Erwiniaceae; genus Buchnera; species Buchnera aphidicola. The sequence continues at coordinate 9,381 of NC_004545.1, forward strand.
TAGCAAATTATTAATTTTATATATCAATATTGCTGGCTTTTAGTGCGTATAATTCTATAAATAATTTTCGAGGTTCTACAGAATCTCCCATTAAGGTATTAAATAATTTGTTAGTAGTATCAATATTGTGAAGTGTTATTTTTAGCATTCTCCTAGTTTCTGGATTCATGGTTGTTTTCCATAATTGTTCTGGATTCATTTCTCCTAACCCCTTATATCGTTGAATTAAAACGTTTTTAAAAGAATTTTGAATTAATAATTCAAAGTTTTTTTGGAAATTTTTTATAGAATATGTTTTGTTATTTTTTTTAATATGTATATTTTTTTGAATCATTTCTTGTAACTTTTTTCCTAAAGAATATATTTTTTGATATTCATAGCTGTTTATAAAAGTAATATCAAATTTGTACTCTTTAACTTCTGCGTTTTTTTGTATTTTTATTAGTGGTTCAAATATTTTGTCTTTTGAATTAAAAGTAATATGTGCTGAATAGTTTCTAGTACTGCTAGATTTTTTTTGTAATTGTATGACAAAGTTGTTAATCCAGTTATTTACATATACTTCATCATTTAAATTATTCAGTTTAGGATGATATAACATTTCATTGAGTATATTTAATGGAAAATTGTCTTTAATCTTAAAAAATATTGTTTGAATAATTTTGTATTCTGAAATTATTTTTTTTAGAGTATAGTTACATTTTATTTTGATTTCTTTATCGGTATTACTTTCTAATATGGTGTTTTCTAGCGCAGTAGAAAGTTTGTAGTTTTCCATTGTATTTTTGTCTTTAATATATCTTGTTTTATTATTTTTTGTTACTTTATATAAAGGTGGTTGTGCAATATATAAATATCCTCGTTGAATGATTTCAGGCATGTATCGATAAAAAAATGTTAGTAGTAAAGTTCGAATATGTGATCCGTCAACATCTGCATCAGTCATAATAATAATTCGGTGATAACGTAATTTTTCAGGATTATATTCATTTTTTCCTATTCCACATCCTAGTGCTGTGATTAATGTAGTAACTTCTTGTGAAGAAAGCATTTTTTCGTATCTTGCTTTTTCGACGTTTAAAATTTTTCCCTTTAAAGGTAAGATAGCTTGATTTTTTCTATTTCGTGCTTGTTTTGCTGACCCCCCAGCTGAATCTCCTTCAACTAAATAAATTTCTGATAATGCTGGGTCTCTTTCTTGACAGTCAGATAATTTTCCAGGAAGACCAATTAAATCTAGAGTTCCTTTTTTTCTTGTCATTTCTCTAGCACGACGTGCTGCATTTCTTACTCGTGAAGATTCTATAATTTTTGTTACGATATTTTTTGATTCTTGTGGATTTTCTAACAAAAATTCCATTAAAAATTCATTTACTAATGATTCTAATGCTGATTTTACTTCTGATGATACAAGTTTGTTTTTGGTTTGAGATGAAAATTTTGGATCGTTAATTTTTATTGATATAATTGCAGTTAATCCTTCTCTTGTATCATCTCCTATAATGTTTATTTTATTTTTTTTAATATATCCTTCTTTATCAAGATAATTATTCATAGTTCTAGTTAATGCTGAACGAAATCCAGATAGATGTGTACCCCCGTCTTGCTGCGGAATGTTGTTAGTATAGCAGTATATATTTTCTTGAAATCCTTTATTCCATTGCATAGCAATTTCTACTTCAACATTATTTTTTTTAGAAGAGAAATAAAATATTTTTGAATGTATTGGTTTTTTATTTTTATTTAAATATATGATAAATTCTTTCAACCCCCCTTGTTGATAAAAATTTTCGTTAATATGTTTTTTAGCATCGTCTAAATATATAGATACGTTAGAATTTAGAAAAGATAATTCTCGTAAACGTTTTGATAAAATTTCCCAATTAAATTGAGTAACATTAGTAAATATTTCAAGATTAGGCCAAAATCTTATTTTTGTACCCGTGATTTTAGTATAACCTATTATGGACAATGTGTTTTTGGGATAGCCATTTTTATAAATTTGGTAATATATTTTTTTATCTCGATATATAAATAGTTCTAGTTTTTTTGATAATGCGTTCACAACTGAAACTCCAACTCCGTGTAACCCTCCAGATACTTTATATGAAGTATTGTCAAATTTTCCTCCTGCATGTAATACTGTCATAATAACTTCTGCAGCTGAAATACCTTCTTCATCATGAATGTCAGTAGGAATTCCTCTTCCATCATCTTGTATAGAGATTGAATTATCGTCATGAATTGTTACAATTATGTTTTTGCAAAATCCAGCTAAAGCTTCGTCAATAGAATTATCTACTACTTCAAATACCATATGATGTAATCCAGTACCATCGTCTGTATTTCCAATATACATTCCAGGGCGTTTTTTAACTGCATCTAGACCCTTTAAAATTTTAATATTCGATGAAGTATAAGTATTTTTCATTTTTTTTCCTAATTGTATTTTTAAAAGGTATACGATATAAATATATTTTTCCATATAAATTTTACGTATAGGTCAATTTAATTTATTTTAAAATATTTTAAATGTAATTTATTTATGTTTTTAAAATTTATGTTAAAAAATTAATATTTTTATGAGTGTTTTAAAATAAATGCAAATATGTACTATGCATATAATGGCATAATGATGTAAATAGCTTTAGGTGCAATTTTGTAGTGATGGGCTTGAATTTGTATACTATGTGTTACATCGTTTTTTGATAAACAAATTTCTTGATCTTGAATAGCATTAAGAATGTCTATCATATATGAAGCATTAATTGACATTTTAATTTTAATGTTAGTATAGATGATGTCTATTATTTCAGAAGCTTCTTCATCATGTTGGTTGCTAGTTGTTATTAATAATTTGTTTTGATCATTCTTTATATTTACTCCTCTAAAATTTTCGTTGGATAAAATTGCTACTCTTGATAATGCTTCTTTAAATAATGTAGTATTTAAAATCATTTTTTTGCTGATATGCGTAAGTATCAATGATGTGTAATCTGGAAATTTTTCTGTTATAATTTTGCTAGTAAAAATTAAGTTTTTAAACTCTATTTGAAAATAATTGTTACTAATGTTTATTGATATTACTTCATTTGAGTAGTTTAATAATTTTATGAGTTCTAAAACTCCTTTTCGTGGTAGTATTATTGAATTATACTTTTTTTTATCCAAGTTGTGTAATGGTTTTTTGCATATCGCTATTCGATAACCGTCGGTAGCTACTGCATATAAATGTTGATTTCTAACTTCAAAGAATAAGCCATTTAAAAAATTCCGTAGATCTTGAATCGCCATTGAGAAATATGTTGCGCATAAAACATCTTTTAAGTCATTTTGAGATATAACAAAATTATTTTGATTTTCCGATATTTTCAAATTTGGAAAGTTTTTTATAGGTAATGTCGCTAATAGGTATTGATTGTTATGTGAGACGATTTTTAGTTTATTGTTAATATACTGAATTTTCAAATTATGATCTTTAGGTAGATTTTGGCAAATATTTAATATTTTTTTTCCTGATACTGTTATACTTCCAGGTTCTAGTAATGTAACATCTAAGATTATTATTTTGATTTCCATATCTATGTTAGTAGAAGTTAAAGTTATCGTATTGTCTTTCGCTATTAACAAAATGTTTTCTAGTATAGGAAATATGTGATTTCGTGTTATTAGGTTATTAACTTTTTTTAGTGATTTTATTAAAAATTTATTTAGTATTTCAAATTTCATAGGTTTATGATGATAATATCTTAAGTAAGGTTAAAAAGTCTTTTTTTATGTTATTATTTTTTTCTTGTAATTTTTTAATTTTTTTACAAGCATATAGTACTGTAGCATGATTTCGTCCATTAAATTCACGTCCAATTTCAGATAAACTTTTATTAGTTAATTTTTTGGATATAGCCATAGCTATTTGTCTAGGTTTAACAATTGATTTTAGTCGACATTGTGATAGCAAGTTTATTATTGTTATGTGATAGTAATTAGATACTACTTTTTGAATGTTTTTAATTGTAATAGATTTTTTTGGTAAAGAAAACAATTCTTGTAAAGTTTTGTAAGCGAAATTTATAGTTATTATTTTTTTTTTTGAATCAGAATTAGCTAATATTTTATTTAGTGCGCCTTCTAATTCACGTATGTTAGATTTTAAATTTTTAGCAATAAAAAAAGCGACTTTGTAAGATAAGTTAATATCGTATATATGCGATTTTTTGATAAGGATTTTTGTTCTTGTGTTTAAGTCAGGAGGATCAATTCGAATTGTTAATCCACATTCGAATCTAGATTTTAATCGCGTTTCTATACCATGTATTTTTTGGGGAAATTGATCTGAAGTAATAATTATTTGTTGGTTTCTATTTAATAGTGCATTAATAGTATGAAATAATTCTTCTTGAGAATGTTTTTTATATGCAAAAAATTGTATATCATCAATTAATAATGTATTGACAGAGCGATAATATTTTTTAAATTCTTCAATAGTATTATTTTTTAGTGAGGTAATCATATTTTGTATAAAATTTTCCGAATTTATATATATAATTTTTATAGTATTTTTATATTTTAAAATAGTATTTGCTACTGCATGTAGTAAATGTGTTTTACCTAGCCCACTTTTTCCATATAAAAAGAGTGGATTAAAGTAATTTTTTCCAGGATTATGTGCAATTTTATATATGGTTTTAAAAGCTAGTTGATTTGATTGTCCTTTTGTAAAATTTTGAAATGTATAATTTGTATTAATTTCAGAAGAATATATTATATTTGATAATTTTGTATTAACATTATAGGTTAATTTTGAATTTAGTATATTTTTTTTTAAAGTTAGTTCATTAAAAAACTTTTTTTGGATAATTTTTGGTTTGCATATTTTTAGCATTAATGTTGGTGTTGTATTAATGTTGCAGAAATTTTTAAGTAACTTTTTAAGATTTTCGATGTAGTTGTCTTTTATCCAATTGAATGAAAATTCATTTGGTGCATATAATATTAGTATGTTTTTTTTAAATTCAGCTTTAAGCGGGCGTATCCACATGCTAAATTCTATAGGCGACAATTTATTTTGTAAATATTTAAGACATTTTTCCCAAATTGAAGGTGACATATTTAGTTCCAAATAATAAAATAAACAAAATGTATAATTATTTTCTATAGATTATAAATTTTACTGTAGTGTTTTAATTGGTATATGTTTTAAAAAATTTTATGTTAGATATAAATTATAATCTTATTGCTTCGTATGTTGTAACAAGCAAAATGTTGAATATTAGTTCGTAATATTATTAACATAATAGTTTATAATTAAGTTTAAGATATTTTTTAGATAAAAATTGAATTTTTATAAATTCTAAAAACATATTTTTTCAAATATAATAATTATGTTAAAATTATAAACATGAAATTTTTAAAGTTTTAAATAAATTGTTTTTATAGATGTTTTATTTATGTTTTTTTAATTTAAATATATTTAAATCAAGTTTATTATATCATTCTACTTTTTATGATAGGGATTTAAAAATATGAAACGTACTTTCCAACCTTCTACATTAAAGAGAAATAGGTCTCATGGATTTCGTGCAAGAATGAGTACAAAAAATGGGCGTCATATTTTGTCTCGTCGACGTAGTAAATTTAGAACACGATTAACTGTTTCTTCTAATTAAGTTACAATAATGATATTAAGATGATCGAATTTTATTTTAATAAAAAACGTAGATTAATTACACCGAATGATTTTAATTATGTTTTTAAAAGTCCTAATGTTATCAGATGTAAAGAAATAACTATCTTAGGACGTTTGAATTTGTTATCATTTTCGCGTTTAGGAATTAGTGTATCTCGAAAGAATGTCAAGTATGCGTATCAACGTAATAAAATCAAACGCTTAATTCGAGAAAATTTTAGAATTATTCAGCATCGATTAGTTAGTTCAGATTTTGTAGTTATTGTTAACTCGAGTTCTATGCAGATAAGTTTTAAGTTATTGGCAAAAAAATTGGAAAATTTATGGTCTTATTATTATCAATGATATCTCGATGTTTAATTTTAATTATTCTGTGCTATCAGCGTTATATTAGTGTTTTTCTTTCACCTCGTTGTCGTTTTTATCCTACGTGTTCGCATTATGCAGTAGATGCTTTATATACTTTTGGATTGTTAAAGGGATTGTTATTAATTGCAAAGAGAATATTAAAGTGTCATCCCTTTCATTCTGGTGGTTTAAATAGTATATCTATAAAAACTAAAAGTAAAAGAGAATATTAAATATGCATTTACAAAGAAATTTTTTTATTTTGATATTTTTTTTTATTTCGTTCTTATTGTGGAAAACATGGCAACAAAAGGAATTTAGTTCTGATGTACATAAGATAATTAATAAATACGAGAATGTGAATTTAGTCAATAATAATATTAACAAATTAGCATCAAATATTATTATTAAAACTGATGTTTTAAAAATTCAAGTAAATTTGTATGGAGGTGATATAGAGAAAGCTGAATTATTGCATTTTAAAAGTAAATTGAATTCTTCTCAGTCATTGGTATTATTAGATACTAACGAAAATTTTGTATATCAAGCACAATGTGGAATAACGGGAAAAGATGGAGCAGATAACCTTCAAAAGCATATTCGACCATTATATATAGCAAAAAGAAAATATTATGAATTATCTAGACATAACAAAAAAATTGAAGTGCCATTACAGTGGATTTCGAAAGATGGAATTATTTATAAAAAAATATTTGTTTTAAAGTCTGGAGAGTATGATGTTTCAGTAAAATATAAAATTAATAATATTACAAATAAACATCTTAAAGTTTCTATGTTTGGACAATTAAAACAAACTATTAATTTACCTGAAGATAAAAACACTTATACAAACAATTTTGCATTGCAAACGTTTAGAGGTGCAGCTTATTCTTCAGATAACGATAAGTATGTCAAATATTCATTTGATTCTATTGTTAATAAAGAAAAGAAAAATATAGTTGTTACTCATAGCGGATGGGTGGCTATGCTTCAAAAATACTTTGCGACTTCATGGATTCCCGATAATAGTTATTTAAATACTATGTATATTGGTAGTTCAGGGGATAATTTAGCTGAAATTGGTTATTATTCGCGTCCAATAGATATATTTCCTCATAGTACTATTTCTTTAAGTTCAAAATTATGGATTGGTCCTGAAATACAAAATAAAATGGCAGTTATCGCATCTAATTTAGATTTAACTGTTGATTATGGATGGTTATGGTTTTTATCTCAACCTTTATTTAAATTGTTAAATTTTTTATATAATATTTGTGGCAATTGGGGTGTATCAATAATTTTAATTACATTCATTATTAAAGGAATAACCTTTCCATTAACAAAATCTCAATTCAAAACTATGGCAAAAATACGAAAATTACAACCTAAAATTAATTATATAAAGAAAAAGTTTAAAAACAACAATCAGAAGATTAGTGAAGAAATAATGTCATTATATAAAACGGAAAAGGTTAATCCATTAGGAGGATGTTTTCCATTATTTATACAAATGCCTATTTTTTTAGCGTTATATTATATGTTAATTAGTTCTGTTGAATTACGTCATGCTCCGTTTTTTTTGTGGATTCATGATTTATCAGATCAAGATCCATTTTATGTTTTACCTATACTTATGGGTGTTACTATGTTTTTTATTCAGCGTGTTACACCTAGTAATGTTACCGATCCAGTACAGAAAAAAATTATGAATTATATACCGATACTTTTTACAGTATTTTTCTTATGGTTTCCTTCTGGATTAGTATTATATTATTTAATTAGTAATTTAGTAACTATCATTCAGCAAAAAATTATTATTAAAGCTTTAAATAAAACATTAAAGTAGAATGATAGTTGAAAATTTTAAAATTTTGTGCATAGTCTAGGTTAGATAATATTAATAGTTTTAAGTATAAGTAAATTAATGATATGTAAGTAGTTATATATTTATTTAGTTTTTTTAATAATTTATTAAAACATTTTTAAAGGTGTTATTGATAATATATGAATGTTTTTAATGATACAATTGTATCAAGAGTAACTTCAGAAGGTAAAAGTAGTGTTGGAATTATAAGAATTTCTGGAAAATTAGCTTTTGAAGTTTCTATAAAAGTGCTAAATCGAGATTATCTTCCAATAAGAACTGCTTGTTATTTATCATTTTTAGATCTTTCTGGAAAAATAATAGATCAAGGTATTGTATTATGGTTTCCAGGGCCATCTTCATTTACTGGTGAAGATGTATTAGAATTACAAGGACATGGAAATCCAATTATTATCGATTTATTAATTACTACGATATTATCTATTCCTGGTATACGTTTAGCTAATCCAGGAGAATTTTCTGAACGTGCATTTTTAAATGGTAAAATTGATTTAGCACAAGCTGAGTCGATTTCTGATTTAATAAATGCTACTTCTGAACAAGCTGCGCGTTCAGCTATGCAATCCTTACAGGGTTTGTTTTCTATTTATATTAATAATTTAATAAAAGATTTTACTAAGTTTAGAGCAAAAATAGAAGCTCAAATTAATTTTTCAGATCATGAAATTAATGCGGATAACTTAGATGTTTTTATTGAACATGAAATAAATAGAATTATTTCACGCATTAAGAAAATACGAAATACTGCCATTCAGGGAAGTGTGTTACGAGAAGGAATTAAAGTAGTTATATCAGGTGCACCTAATTCTGGTAAATCTAGTTTATTAAATGCTTTGTCTTTAACTAATCGAGCAATAGTTACTAATTTTCCGGGAACAACTAGGGATGTTATCTATGAAAATATTATTATTAATGGTGTTTTGTTTATTTTAATAGATACTGCTGGTCTTCGTATAACTAATAATCCAATAGAGAATATTGGAATTGAACGTGCATGGAATGAAATTAAATTAGCAGAACATATATTATTCGTTATTGATGGATCTCGTAGTGTTCAAAATCAATTAAAAAATTACAACAATTTTATTAAATCTTTATCAAAAACTAGTTGTATAACTATTGTTTTTAACAAATCAGATTTAAGTAAATTTAAAATTAATTCTGATCTTCGTAATCTAAATAATGGCGTATTGGTATCATCTAAGACAGGGGTAGGTATTGAAGCATTACGTCAGCATTTATATTTTAGTTTTAAATCTAGTTTTGAAGTTAACAATTCAGAAGGTGTTGTTTCAGCACGTCGTCGTCATATTAATATTTTATCAATGGTGCTTGAAAAATTTTTGAGTAGTAAAAAAGATTGGAAAAAAATAAATAATATTGAATTATTGGCTGATGATTTACGAACATGTCAAGATCTTTTAGGTGGTATTACTGGAAAAATTACTTCTGATGAACTTTTATCTGAAATATTTTCGGAGTTTTGTATTGGAAAGTAAAATTTTTAGTTTTCTTCAATTTGGGTTATAAAAATATAAAAAATTATAAATGTGTGTTTTTTGCGAAAAAAAATTGTTTATGCATGCTATAGGATTGTCAGGATATTCTATAAGAGAAATAGTTAGTTCATTAGATCAACCTGTTTCTAATAGTTTAGTTAGGAATAAAGGTTTTGTTGGTAAGATATTAGAGTTGATTCTAGGTGTTAATGTGTTGCATGGTTACAAATGTATTGATTTTCCAAGTTTGGGAATTGAACTTAAATCTATACCAATTAATAGTTCAGGGTATCCTTTAGAACCAACGTTTATTTGTAATATTCCATTAAAAAATAATAGCTTGAACATTACTTGGAATAATTCGTATTTTTATAGAAAAATAAAAAAAATATTATGGATTCCAATCATAGGTAATAGGGTGGTTTCATTCTTAGACAAAATTGTTGGAGAAGCATTTATATGGACTATGAGTAGTGTCCAAGAAAAAATTTTAAAAAAAGATTGGGAAGAATTTATGGATTTAATTATTATTGGTAAAGTTGAGTATATATCTTCCAAACATGGACAAGTACTTCAAGTAAAAAAAAAATGTAAGAACAAACATGTGTGTATTAAATTTATAAATTATAATGGTTGTGTAAAATTTACTAATCCAAGAGCATTCTACTTTAGGAAAAGTTTTACTTGGTCGCTATTAAATTTATCTAAATAAATTATTATTTTTTGCCTGAAGGCGGAATCGAACCACCGACACGAGGATTTTCAGTCCTCTGCTCTACCGACTGAGCTATTCAGGCAAAAACGTTTATCTATTTAAGCATCAAATATTTAGTTATGTCAATATTTATTTTAATATAAAATGAATACTATTATGGGATAACGTGAATATGTGATAATATTGTGCCGTTAGTATTTTATTTTGTTAAATAGTAATAGTTTTTTTATTTTTTTAAATAATTTTTTTTTTGCACTTGAAAGTTTTAATTAGCATCCATATATCTTAGAAGTGGATACGTAAATTAAAAATTTTAGCAGCAGAGATTTTTGATAATAGGAGATTTATAGAATGAAAATTCGTCCATTGCATGATCGTGTTATTGTAAAGCGAAAAGAGGCAGAGTCTAAATCAGCCGGTGGTATAGTATTAACAGGTTCCGCAGCAGGAAAATCGACTCGGGGTACAGTAATTGCTGTAGGTAATGGTCGTATTTTAGATAATGGAAACTTAAAGTCTTTAGATGTAAAGGTTGGAGATACTGTAATTTTTAATGAAGGTTACGGTGCAAAAGTAGAAAAAATTGATAATGAAGAATTATTAATTTTAACTGAGAGTGACATATTAGCAATTGTTGAAGAATAATTTTGGGTATTCGTTAAATAACCATATTTAAGTTTAAGGAAATAAATTCAATGGCCGCTAAAGATGTAAAGTTTGGAAATGAAGCTCGTGTTAAAATGCTTCGGGGTGTTAATGTATTAGCTGATGCAGTTAAAGTAACTTTAGGACCTAAAGGTAGAAATGTAGTTTTAGATAAATCTTTTGGTGCTCCTAGTATTACTAAGGACGGAGTTTCTGTAGCACGCGAAATAGAATTAGAAGATAAATTTGAGAATATGGGTGCTCAGATGGTTAAGGAAGTTGCATCTAAAGCTAACGATGCTGCTGGAGATGGAACAACTACGGCTACTTTATTAGCTCAGGCGATTGTTAATGAGGGACTTAAAGCAGTTGCAGCTGGTATGAATCCTATGGATTTAAAAAGAGGTATAGATAAAGCTGTTATTTCTGCAGTAGAAGAATTAAGAATTATGTCGGTTCCATGTGCTGATTCTAAAGCTATTACTCAGGTAGGTACTATTTCTGCTAATGCTGATGAAAAAGTAGGATCTTTAATAGCTGATGCTATGGACAAGGTTGGTAAAGATGGAGTTATTACTGTAGAAGAAGGTACTGGATTACAGGATGAATTAGAAGTAGTCAAGGGTATGCAATTTGATCGAGGTTATTTATCTCCTTATTTTATTAATAAACCAGAAACTGGTATTGTAGAATTAGAAAATCCTTACATTTTAATGGCAGATAAAAAAATATCCAATGTTCGAGAATTATTACCAATTTTAGAAGCTGTTGCAAAATCTGGAAAACCATTATTAATTATTTCTGAAGATTTAGAAGGTGAAGCTTTAGCTACTTTAGTAGTTAATTCTATGAGAGGAATTGTAAAAGTAGCTGCAGTTAAGGCACCAGGATTTGGTGATCGAAGAAAAGCTATGCTTCAAGATATTTCTATATTAACTTCTGGATCTGTGATATCTGAAGAATTAGCAATGGAGTTAGAAAAGTCTACATTAGAAGATTTAGGGCAAGCTAAGCGAGTAGTAATTAATAAAGATACTACTACAATTATAGGCGGAATTGGTGAGAAATATAATATTCAAAGCAGAATAAGTCAAATTCGTCAACAAATTCAAGAAGCCACTTCTGATTATGATAAAGAAAAATTAAACGAACGTTTAGCTAAATTGTCTGGTGGTGTAGCTGTATTAAAAGTTGGTGCAGCTACAGAAGTAGAAATGAAAGAGAAGAAAGCTAGAGTAGAAGATGCATTACATGCTACTAGAGCTGCAGTGGAAGAAGGGGTTGTTCCTGGTGGTGGAGTTGCATTGGTTAGAGTAGCAGCTAAAATTTCTAACATAGTTGGTCAAAATGAAGATCAAAATGTAGGAATTAGAGTTGCACTTCGCGCAATGGAAGCTCCTTTGCGTCAGATTGTTTCAAATTCAGGTGAAGAACCATCTGTTGTTACTAATAATGTAAAAGATGGAAAAGGTAATTATGGATATAATGCTGCTACGGATGAGTATGGAGATATGATTAGTTTTGGAATTTTAGATCCAACTAAAGTTACTCGTTCGGCATTACAATATGCATCATCTGTTGCTGGGTTAATGATTACTACAGAGTGTATGGTTACAGATTTACCGAAAGATGAAAAATCTGATTTAGGAAACAGTAGCGCTCCTTCTGCTGGCGGTATGGGCGGAATGGGTGGTATGATGTAAAGATTCTAGTAATTATTTTGGATAATTTTTTAATATTTCTCTCCTTTATATTTTAGTTTTGGAGAGAAATATTGTGTATATTTTATTTCATGTTAAGATTAATATATATTTTACTATTTTTACCAGGGTGTTCACACACTAGCTTTGGGACTAAAAATCCTGATATCATACTAAGTAATTCAACAACAATAATAGATGCTTGCTTTTCAGACACATAAAAATGTGTAGTACTTTTTACTTTATCTAAGATATGTAAATAATACGGTAATATATTGATGTCGAACAGTTTGTTACTTAATTGCGATAGAATTTTTGCATTATCATTGATTCCGCGTAATAATACGCTTTGATTTAATAGTGTTATTCCTAATTTATGTAGTTTATTGATATTATATTGTAATTCATGATTGATTTCTTGAGCGTGATTGATGTGAGTAACAATTAGTATTTTTAATCGTGTTGTACTTAGTATTTTACATAAATTATTTGTAATTCTGCTAGGAATCACTATGGGTAGTCGTGTATGTATTCTTAATCTTTTAATATGATAAATATTAGATAAAGTATTGACAATCCATTGTATTTCATGATCTTTTGCCATTAGTGGATCACCTCCGGATAAAATTACTTCATTCAAATCAGTTTGATTTTTTATATATTGTATTGCTAAATTTAAATTTTCTTTATTTCCAGGATGTTGGGAATAGGGAAAATATCTGCGAAAACAGTATCGACAATTTATAGCACAATTTGTTTTCAGCAATAATAAAATGCGATTGTTATATTTTCTTATCAGTCCTGGAATTATTACATTTTTGGTTTCTTCTAGAGGATCTTGAACGAAGTTATGATTGTTTTTTAATTCTTTTGTGTGAGGTAAAATTTGCAGTAAAAGAGGATCAAAAGGATCGTTTTTTTTCATTCTAGATACAAAAGTTTTAGGAACGCGTAATGAAAATAGTTTTTGTACTTGAATATTTTTAAAATATTTAGTATTAGATTTTAAATTTAATGTACGTAAGAGTTCGTCAGGATTTGTAATTGCGTTAGTTAATTCTGTTATCCAGTCTTCTTTGTGATTTTTTTTTATTTTTTTATTTAGCATTTTTTTGTAATTAGTTTTTGAAATAGGTTAATTTTTTATGGAGTTATGTCATAGTAATCAATTAAAAATTGGTTTAAAAATTATTTATAACAATGAACCATGCATTGTTGTTTCTAATGAATTTATTAAACCGGGAAAAGGACAAGCATTTTTTCGTGTTAGATTAAAAAATTTATTAAATAAAAAATTGATAGACAAGACTTGTAAATATTCGGATTGTTTTAAAATAGCTAATGTAATAGAGATTACTGCTACTTATATGTTTACTGATAAAAAAGTATGGACTTTTATGGATAAAAAAAGTTTTGAACAAATATTTGTTGAAAAAAATATTATTAAGAATGTTCTTCCATGGTTATTAGAACAACATGATTACATAATTTCATTGTGGAATGATCAGCCTATATCAATTGTTTATTCAAGTAATTTTATTGAATTAATAGTTGTGAATACGATTCCTAATGCGAGATCTGGTGCTATTAATACTTATAGCAAATTAGCATTACTAAATACTGGTGTAACTATAAAAGTTCCAATTTTTATTCAAATAGGCCAAATAATAAAAGTTGATACCCGAACGAGCGAATACATTTCCAAAATTTCATAATTAAAATTATAAAACTTAATAATGATATTTTTTTTAAAGTTGCAATATGTATTTGTTTAAAATTCGTTCCCATGAATTTTTTTTCTATAACTGTCCCAGTTAAACGTCAACCATAAACTATTACCTAATCGCATACGATCAATGACACGTTCTCCTAATAAGATTTTTAAACCTCTATAATCTAAATTTGATAACATGCCTGTAGAACGTTTAGAAGATGAACGTCGGTCTACGATTTGGTTAATTATTACTTTTTCGTATCGAGACTCTATCTGCATACCTATTTCGTCAATCATTAATAGATCTACGTTGCTTAAGTTATTTAATAGTCTTTCTTCAGTAACATTGTTATTTCCATTAAATGTACTTTTTATGTTTGACATTAGATCAGCTACAGTTACAATTAACACACTTTTTCCATTTAAAATTAAATAATTTCCTATAGCTGAAGCTAAATGATTTTTTCCTGTCCCTGGTTTTCCAGAAAATATAAAACTAGCCATATTTTTGTTAAAGTTATGTGCGTACTCTTTTGACGCTATGACTACTTTTTTGTGTCCTTCATGTTCTATGTGATAATTCTCGAATGAGCAGTTCATGTATAGTTCGCGTATTCCTGATCTACCTAAAATTCGTTGCATTTTCATAGCTTTATTTTTTCTTAAAATAGCTTCTGATGATAATCTTCCTTGTTCTTGGTTCCATGCTAAAAGTTCTTCATCGTTATGAAATTTTGGTTTTATATGTTTTGGGACTATGCATTTCAAGCGTTTTAAAAATTTTATGTGATTTTTCACTATTCACCTCGAAAACCGATTTTAAGAGTTCTATTTTGGTTGAGAGATGGGTTTTAAAAAAAGTATTTTTTAAATGTTATATTAAGCTAATTATGATATTTTATATTAATTATTTTAGGTATGAGAATTGACGATTTATTTTGAATCATATATCTTATCATATAAAGTTAATAACACGTTATATTTTAAAAAATAATTTTTATTTGAAATTAATTATAATGTTTTTAAAAATTATTTACGTTCATGTATAAAGAGTAATGTATTTTTTTTGTTTTTTTTTCTTTTTTTAAGATCCAATTATTAGGAGGTGTAATTAATTTATTTAGTGTGTTTTCTTGTTCAATATAAATTAATGCATTATTTTTTAACCAATTATTTTTTATTAAAAGAGCAATTGTTTGTTTTAGCAATGTTGTTTTAAAAGGTGGATCTAGAAATATTATATCATAGGATTTATTTGGTTTTTTCAACCATTGGATAGTATTAGCGCGGATGACATGTACGTTAGTTATAGATAGTTTTATAAGTATTTTTTTTAAAAAAAATATGGCTTTTTTTTGTATCTCTATGCATGTAGAAGATAATGCGTAACGTGAAACAGCTTCTATTCCTAATGCCCCGCTACCGGAAAAACAATCTAAACAATGAGATTTTTTAATTTTTTCATTGCTAATCCAATTAAAAAGCGTTTCACGTATGTAATTAGTAGTCGGACGTAAATTTTTTGTATTTATTATAGGTATTCGAGAATTTTTGTATTTTCCGCTAATTATTTGAATTGAAGTAATTTTTGATTTTTTTTTAAGTATTTTCATTATTTTAAGATGTTTGTTTGTTATATTATATAATATTTAAGTTACTTTCCATGTATTTTGTTAATTAATGTTTTTTTAATGTTTTATTTAAAATTTTAATTAATTATATCAAAATAGGAATCCTAATTAAATGTTTAAAAAAAGAGTTTTTTCATGGTTTGGTTTTAAAAAAAATAAAACAAAGATTAATGATTTAGACGATCACATTAAAAAAAATAATCAGGATAATCTATCTCAAAAAAAATGTAATAATATTTGTTCTCAGGATAGTATAGCAAAAAGTACGAAAAGTGATTGTTGTTCAGAGAACGTCGCTAATTCGTCTGCAGTAAATGAAAGTCATAGTAGTTCTTTGATGAAATTAAAGTTAAAACAACACGTTAGTCATGTTAACAATAAAAATAGTTTTTTATTAACTTTAACTACAAAATTAGTGAGAACTAAAGAAGCTTTTAGCATTAAACTAAAAAATTTATTTTTTAAAAAGAAAACATACAACTCATTGTTGGATGATATAGAAGAGCAATTGTTAGTTTCTGATATAGGTGTGCGTACTACACGTGAATTAGTAGATAGTTTAATTAAAGTTTCTACTCAGCATGAGCTTAAAAATTTAAATTTAATTATTGAAATTTTAAAAAGTAAAATGAAAAAAATTTTAAACAAAGTTGAAGGCCCGTTAAATATTAATTATAAAAATTTGTTTGTTATTTTAGTTGTAGGTGTAAATGGTGTAGGAAAAACTACTTTAATTGGAAAATTAGCTAAAAATTATAAAAAGAAAGGAAAATCGGTAATATTAGCAGCTGGTGATACATTTAGAGCAGCAGCTATTGATCAGTTGAAACTTTGGGGAGAAATAAATTCTGTATCAGTCATAACTAGGGAAATTGGGTCAGATCCGGCTTCAGTGGTGTATGATGCAATTAAGATTGCAAAGTTGAAGTGCATTGATATTTTAATAATTGATACTGCTGGAAGATTACATAACAAAAATAATTTAATGGAAGAACTAAAAAAAATAAAAAGAGTAATACATAAAATAGATTCAACTATTTCTCAAGAAACTATGTTGGTATTGGATGCGTGTATCGGTCAAAATTCAATTAAACAGGTAAAAATTTTTCATGAATCATTGAATGTAACTGGATTAGTTATTACAAAGTTAGATAGTACAGCAAAAGGAGGTGTAATATTTTCTATTGCGCAAGAATTTTTAATTCCTGTTCGATATATTAGTTTTGGTGAGGATTTTGAAGATATTCAAGTTTTTAATAGCAACATTTTTGTTAACGCAATTTTAAGTAACAATACTTTAAAGTAATTATTATATTTGTAAACAAAGTATTTTTGTTTCAAGAAAAAATGTGATTTAGATATAAATATAAATATACGTTGGATTTTTTATGTTTTTAAAGTACTATATATAAGTAGAATTTTGTTCTATAAAAATAAAACTTTGTATGAATATTGAGTAGCAAAAATGATAAAAGTAGAAACAAAAACTTTGCCAGCTATTTCATTAGGTAATTTAGATTCGTATATTAGAGAAGCTAATTCATGGCCGATGTTGTCCTCTCAAGAAGAAAAATATCTTTCTGAAAAATTATTTTATCATGGTGATTTGAATGCAGCTAAAACGTTAATTTTATCTCATCTTCGGTTTGTAATTCATGTATCACGAAATTATTCAGGATATGGTTTATTACAAGCAGATTTGATTCAGGAAGGTAATATTGGTTTAATGAAAGCAGTTCGAAGATTTAATCCAAAAATTGGAGTTCGCTTAGTATCTTTTGCTGTGCATTGGATTAAATCTGAAATACATGAATATGTATTGAGAAATTGGCGAATTGTAAAAGTTGCTACGACTAAGTCGCAAAGAAAATTATTTTTTAATCTTAGAAAAACAAAACAAAGATTGGGATGGTTTAATGATCATGAATTAGAATTAGTAGCACAAGAATTAGGAGTAAAAAGGGAGGATGTAAGGGAAATGGAATCTCGAATGTCTGCACAAGATATTGCTTTGCATCATGTTCCCGACAATTTTCGTGAAGAACAAAATTTTTCATATACAATTCCATATTTAAAAGATAGTTTATCAGATTTTGCTAACCATGTTGAAGAAGATAATTGGGAAGCACACAAAACTAATAAATTAAGTAATGCTCTTTCTAGTTTAGATGAGCGAAGTCGTAATATTATTCATGCACGATGGTTAGATGATAGTGACCATAAGATGACGTTACGTGAGATTGCTCATAATTATGGTATATCTGCAGAAAGAGTTCGTCAATTAGAGAAAAATGCAATGAAGAAATTAAAAGTTGCTATAGAAACATGAATTTTTTAACATTACATTTTTAATTTTAACTCAATTAGATATATTTTTTTAAATTAATGTATAAGTTAATTTATATATTATTATATTTAATGTAGTATTATTCTACAGTGACTGATTTAGCTAAATTCCTTGGTTTGTCAATATTTTTTCCTTTTATTAAAGCAACGTAATATGCTAGCAATTGCAAAGGAATTACATAAATAATTGGTGATAGCAGAATTCCATCATAAGGAAGTCGTATAACGTTAGTGTTATCGTTAAATTTTGTAAGGTTATCTGAAAAAATATGTAATACCCCCCCTCTAGTGCGTATTTCTGAAATATTTAGTTTTATTTTATCGATTAAATTGTCATTTGGAGCGATTACGATAATTTGAGTAGATGAATCAACTAAAGCTAGTGGTCCATGTTTTAATTCTCCAGCAGCATATGCTTCTGCATGAGTGTATGAAATTTCTTTTAATTTTAAAGCACCTTCCATAGCAATGGGATAATTATGTCCTCTACCTATAAAAATGATATTATTTTTATCGGATAATTCTTTAGCTAAAGAATATATTAAACTATCGCATTTTAAAACGTTTTTAGTGATTTCAGGTAGTAAACGAAGAGTCTTAGCTACTTTATTTTCTATTTTTTCATCGTTTGTTTTTAGATTATTTATTTTTGCTGCTATCATTAATAGTATAGTTAATTGGGTTGTAAACGATTTCGTAGATGCTACCCCGATTTCTATACCTGCGTTGGTTAATATAGAAAAATTAGACTCATATACTAAAGAAGAACTAGAAGAATTGCATATTACTAGAGATCCTAAATATTCATGTTTTTTTGAATTTCTTAATGCTGTTAGAGAGTCTGCAGTTTCTCCAGATTGTGATAAGATTAAAAGTAAACTATTTTTCTTTACTATAAATTTTCTATGGCAAAATTCAGAAGCAATTTCTACATTACAAGATATTTTGGATAATGATTCAAACCAATATTTTGATACCATTCCAGCGTTGTAAGACGTCCCGCATGCTATTATATCAATATGTTCTATTTTTAATAATAATGCATGAGCGTTGTTGTTTAATTCGGAAAACTGTATTTTTTCATTTTTAGTAATTCTATTTCGAATTGCATTTTTAATTGCATAAGGTTGTTCGTATATTTCTTTTTTCATGTAATGTTGGTAGTGTCCTTTTGTTATAGAATCATTTTGAATGTTTGATATTACTATTGGTCTATGTACTAAAATACTGTTTTTGTTAAAAATAGTAATTTTTTTGTGAGATAATATAGCGATATCACCTTCATTTAGGTAGATAAATTTTTTAGTTATTTTTAGTAAAGATAATTGATCAGAAGATATGAAATTTTCTTGTTTTCCTAATCCAATTAATAAAGGACTTCCAGATCGAATAGCAATTAGAATATTTGGATGATAGCGATCCATAATTACCATGCTATAACTTCCAGTTAATTTCAAAATTACAGTTTGAATAGTTTTGAGCAAACTTTTATTGTTTTTATTTTGTTCATAGTGAATAAGATGCGCAATTACTTCTGTATCAGTATCTGATGTAAAGATATAACCATTTTTTTGTAATTTGGTTTTTATATTTAGATAATTTTCGATAATTCCATTATGAACGATAGCAATGTTTTTAGAGACATGCGGATGAGCATTTTTTTTTAATGCTAATCCGTGTGTTGCCCATCTGGTGTGTGCTATGCCGATGTTCCCTATTAACTGTTTAGTTTTATGAATTAAATTAATTATATTTTTAATTTTCCCTTGTGATCTTAGACGTATTATTTCTTTTTTTTTATTTATAATAGCCAGTCCTGAAGAGTCATATCCTCTATATTCTAGACGTTTCATTCCTTCTATTAGGATGTTTGTTACATTTTTTTTTGAAATCGCAGAAATTATTCCACACATATTGACGTGTGCTCCAACATGTTAAACTATGTTTTTTGTTATGTGATTTTAATAAGTAAATAAAATAATATTAGTATTATACATTTCACAGTTTTTTATGTATTTGTTTTTTTTCATTATAAACTAAGCTAGGTTCATGAATGTTTTTCATAACAGTTGTTCCTGCTGCAATAATTGTTCCTTTTTTAATATTAATAGGGGCAATTAATTGTGTACTAGATCCAATAAAAACGTTATCTCCAATGATAGTATCTAATTTTTTTTTTCCATTGTAGTTACAAGTAACAGTACCTGCTCCTATATTTACTTTTTGGCCAATTTGAGAGTTTCCTAAATAACTTAAATGTTTAGCTTTAGAATAGCTTCCTAATGTTGTTTTTTTTATTTCTACAAAATTTCCTACGTGTGTATTGTTTTTTAATACAGTTCCATGCTGAAGGTGTGTAAAAGGTCCAACAATACATTTGTTAGATATAATTGTTTTTTCAATGATACTATAGGCTTTAATAGTGCAGTTATTACCTATAGTACTATTTTTTATAATGCAACCTGGTTCAATTATTACTGAGTTTCCTATTTTTACAGATCCTTCTAGAATTACTCCATGATCAATTTTTATATTTTTCCCGTGTTTTAGTGTACCTCGTAAACTAAAATTAGATGGATTATAAATCATAATTCCAGATAATAGCAAAAGTTTAGCTTGTTGTTTTTGATATATTTTTTCTGCACGAACTAGTTGCAATAGATTGTTAATACCTTGTATTTCATCATTTTTTTCAGGACGAACAGAATTAATTTTATGATTGTCTTTATTAGCTAATGATATTATATCTGTTATATAGTATTCATTTTGATTATTTTTAGCATGAATTTGAAATATCCATTTTTTTAAGTTTGTTGAGGATACAATTAATATTCCTGAATTTACTTCTTTTATATTTAGTTGTTCATCAGTTGCATCTTTATATTCTATTATTTTAACAATTTTTTTATTTTTTCTGATGATTCGTCCATATTCTTCTGGATTATTTAATTTCGCAGTTAATAAAGTAATAGTAGAATTTTTCTTCTTTAGTAGCATTTTTTGTATGGAATTTTTTGATATTAAAGGTACATCTCCATATAAAATAAGTATATTTTCATGGTCTTTGTAATTATTTATGATTTGGCTAATTGCATTTCCAGTACCTAATATTTTTTTTTGTTTGATCCAAGTAATTGAGTTATTTTTGTTTTTAATTTTAAATTTTTTATATTGTTTATTGTAAATTACAGTGATTGTTTTAGGACAAAGTGATTGTGCTAGATTTATTACATGTTCAAGAATTGGTTTTCCTCCTAATAGATGTAGTAGTTTAGGATGATCAAATTGCATTCTAGTTCCTTTTCCAGCAGCTAAGATAATTATGTTGAGAGTATGGTTATTCATAATTTTATATTTTATTAGTTCATAATTTATAGTGTATTACGTTTTATGTATTAAAATACTAATTGATACAGTATTTAAAATTTTAATTTTCGTAAAAAATTTAGTATTAGTAAAATAATATTCATTTTAATGATTTTCAAATGTTAAATGTAATAATTTATATTATTAAGTAGATAAAATTAGTACATGTATTATTACTAAATAGTATTGTAAAATATTTATAATTGTTTTGTTGAATTTATAATTTAAAATAGTATAAAGTTTTTTAGATGTATTATATGGGAGAATTAATTTATGTACTATATCGTTGCATCAGATTTAGATGGAACTTTATTATCTCCTCAATTTTATTTAACAGAATATACAAAAAAAATTATTAAACGGTTAGTAAATAAAGGTATTTATTTTGTAATTGCTACTGGACGACATTATAATGAAGCTAAAGAAATTCAAAAAATGCTGAATGTTCCTGTCTTTTTAATTACTTCTAATGGTGCTAGAATTTATGATTTAAATAAAAAATTAATATATAGTTGTGATATAGAGCAAAAAGTAGTGAAAGAGTTATTACAAAAATGTTTACTTAATCACGATATATTAATTCAATTATATTCTCATAATAATTGGTATGTTAGTAACAATAATTATTCAGCATCATCTTTATATGTATCTTTCTCATTCAGGAGTAAAATTTTTGAATTTAAAACTATAATTAAAAAAAAAATTAGTAAAATATTTTTTACATGTAAAAATGTAAAAAAATTATTATGTTTGGAAAAATATATAATTAGTCATTGGGGAAAATATGTTAATGTTAGTTTTTCTTTTTTAAATTGTTTAGAAATTATGTCTAAAACGGTATCTAAAGGGAATTCATTACAATTAATAGCTAACATGTTAGGTTTATCAATTAAAAATTGTATTTCATTTGGTGATGGTATGAATGATAAAGAAATGTTAGACATGTCTGGAAAAGGTTGTATGATGGATAATAGTCATTATTTATTGAAAAAAAGTTTACCTAATTTGGAAATAATTGGGAGTAATAAATTTGATTCTGTAGCTATGTACTTAAATAAGATTTATTTTAAAAAATAATATTTTAGATGTAACTAGGAAATGTTAGTAGTTATTTATGATTAATACAAATTAGGTTATATGTTTAGTTTTGATAAGTTAATTTTAGATTTCAGTACTACTATATTATTTCAATTGTTTAAGATGATACTTTGTATAAGTCAATTAATGTTATCTTAAGCAATAAATAATTTTATACAGGATTTATATTATAATGATTAATAATCATACATTAGGTTTTCCAAGAATTGGTTTGTTTCGAGAATTAAAAGTCGCGCAGGAAAAATATTGGTCTAGAAAAATATCTAAAGAAGAATTGTTTTCAGTAGGAAAAACCTTAAGGGTTAGACATTGGCAGCAGCAGAAAGAATTGGGGATTAATTATATTCCTGTAGGAGACTTTTCTTGGTATGATCATGTGTTAGGAACGAGCATGTTGTTAGGAAATATACCTAAACGACATAAAAATGGCAATGATTTAGTAACCTTAGATACTTTATTTCGTGTTGCTAGAGGTGTAGCTCCTACTGGCGCATCTGTTTCTGCATCTGAAATGACTAAATGGTTTAATACTAATTATCATTATATTGTTCCTGAATTTAGTATTAAATCTGAATTTTGTTTTTCGTGGAGACAAATATTAGATGAAATTGATGAAGCACTATTATTAGGACATCAAGTTAAACCTGTGATTTTAGGACCTTTAACGTATCTATGGCTTGGAAAAGTAAAAGGAAAAAAGTTTGATCGATTGAATTTACTTAAAGAAATACTTCCTGTATATAAATATCTTTTATCAGAAATTAATGATAGAAACATTTCTTGGGTTCAAATTGACGAACCTATTTTAACATTAGAATTACCAGAAAAATGGAAAAATGCTTTTCGTTTTGCATATCAAAGTTTGTATGGATACAATAGTTTGTTATTAACAACATATTTTGGATCTGTTCAACATAATTTTTCTTTGATTTGCGAATTACCGATTCAAGGAGTACATTTAGATTTAGTTCATGGTAAATATGATTTAGTATTTTTAAATTCTTTTATTCCTGAAAAATGGTTAATATCTTTAGGAATAATTAATGGAAAAAATATTTGGAAAGCTGATTTAGTTATGTGGTTTAAAAGATTGCAGTTGTTTTCAAAATTACGTCATTCTTTATGGATTGGTACTTCTTGTTCGCTTTTACATGTTCCTATCGACCTTAAACTTGAGAATAAAATAAGTTCAGAAGTTAGGAGTTGGTTTTCGTTTGCGTTACAGAAGTGTCAAGAGTTAACATTATTACGTGATGCGTTGAATAATAGTAATACAGTTACAGAAGATATTAGAGTATGGAGTCAACCTATTCATTCTCGAAAGAAATCAGCTATAGTACATAATGTTGATGTAAAAGAACGCCTAAAATCAATTACATCGAATGATTTTAAACGAAATAATGTATTTTCAGTTCGGAAACAAAAACAACATAAGAATTTAAAATTACCAATTTTACCTACTACTACTATTGGTTCATTTCCTCAGACTGCAGATATTAGAAAAGCTCGATTTGATTTTAAAAAAGGAAATATCAATCACGACCAGTATAATACATTTATTTCAAAACATATTCAAAATGCTATTCTTAAACAAGAAAAATTAGGCATTGATGTATTAGTGCATGGTGAATTTGAACGTAATGATATGGTAGAATATTTTGGTGAACATTTAAATGGCTTTGTTTTTACTGAATTTGGTTGGGTACAAAGTTATGGTTCTAGATGTGTAAAACCACCAATAATTATTGGTGATGTTAGTCGTTCCAAACCTATTAGCTTAGATTGGATTAAATATGCTCAAACATTGACAAGTAAGCCAGTTAAGGGAATGTTAACTGGGCCTGTTACAATTTTGCTATGGTCATTTGTTCGAGAAGATTTATCTAAAAAAATAATATCAAGACAAATTGCATTAGCTTTGCGTGACGAGGTATTAGATTTAGAACAGTCTGGAGTAAAAATTATTCAAATTGATGAACCTGCTTTGAGAGAAGGACTTCCACTTCGTTTGAGTTTAAGAAACGAATATTTATCTTGGGCAGTAGATTCATTTAAGTTAAGTTCTTCTGGTGTTTGTGACGAAACTCAAATTCACACTCATATGTGTTACTGTGAATTTAATGATATTATGAATGCTATTGTATTATTAGATGCTGATGTAATTACTATTGAAACGTCGCGTTCAGACATGGAGTTGCTAGAATTTTTTAAAGAATTTAAATATCCAAATGATATTGGTCCTGGTGTATATGATATTCATTCTCCTAACATACCTAGTATAGAGTGGATAATGACGTTGTTGCGTCAAGCAATGCATTATATACCTGTAAAACGTTTATGGGTGAATCCAGATTGTGGTTTAAAAACTAGAACTTGGGATGAAACTTATTATTCTTTAGAAAATATGGTGCGTGCTGCAAAAATTCTTAGGAAGAAGTTATAACTTTCAATCATAATTTTTGTGTATTATATTGTAAAACGATGTTATAAATATATATAGCATCGTTTTTAATATATTATAATTGGCATTATATGTATTTATTAAATTATATGTGTTTTTTTAGAGTATTTAATAGTATATTATATACTATAAGATTAATGTTTAAATTTGTTTATGATTATATTATCAAATTAGTTTTTAAAATTTTGAAGTTTTCATTATTTTTTTTTTGATTATATTTGTTTTATTGTAGTTTTTATAATTTACTTGGGTATTTCGGTAAGATTTTGTGTTGCGTATTATTAATAATAATATTTAAAATATATAGTGTTTTTATTTTATTGATTTTTAGATATTAATTAATATTACAAAATTAAAGTACTAAAAAAATAAAGTTTAGTTTTTTATTAATTGAATTATTTTGAATGATATCAGTGTGCTTATGAGTATTATTTTTTGTTCTCTAAGAAATTAAATTTATAAATTACGGATTTTATTTTTGAGATTTTGTTAGAAATTTATTTATGTTTATTTTTTAAATAGTGTTGTTTAGTCTAGATTTTTTTTGAATTAATTTTATTTTACTTTGAAATTTTTAATGATATAAGAGATAATTTGGATATAATTATTATATTTTTTAGAAATAATATTGGTTTTGAAATTATATTCATAGGTTATTTTTAGGATTTATTAGTATAGGTATTAAAATTTTTTGTGTATTATGTTATTTAAACAAGTTTTTTATAAATAGAATTGTTTAGTAAAGTCGAAGTTTTATATGATATAAAAATTAATGATAAATTTTTTTTGATTTTATTTGAAATTTTTATACAATTCTGTATTGATTTTTAATTTTTTGAGTTAGTGTTTTAGTATGTTTTTATATTAGCATCGACTTTTTTAGTTTTAGTAATATTTTTTATGTTAAACAATTTTAGTATAGATGTTAGAACGCTTTTAAAAATTTTGAATTCATTAATACATTTTTGAAATAGATATTAATTTTTGCAGCGTAATTTTGAGAATTTGAAATTATTAATTTTATTAGTTTTATTAGCTTATGTGTTTCAAAAAGAATGATTTTGAAATTTATAAAAATTTAATGATGTTTGGTTTTCTTTTATGTGTATTAATAAGTTTTTTTATATATAGTAAGTTAATTTTATAATTTATATGATAAAACGTGTATTATAGCAGATATGTTTTTTTGTTTGAAATAATTTAATGAATTATTGAATTATAGTTTAAGTACAAATGTTATTTTGTGTTAAGTTTTTTATTAAAAATTTATTAACAATTAAAATTTAAAGTTTAAAATTTATCTTTAATATTTCTTGTTAATATATACGTTCTATTTTAGTGTTTAAAATATCTTTGTTTAGTAAAGATCATGGAAATGTTATATTTATTAGCTGACATTATAATTTCATTATCTCGAATTGACCCCCCTGGTTGAACAATACATGTTATTCCTGATTTAGATATTAAATCAATGCTATCTGAAAATGGAAAAAATGCATCTGAAGCTAATGTTGTATGATTTAAAGAAATATTATTATTGTTTGCTTTATAAATTGCGATTTTTGTTGCGTCTATTCGACTAGTTTGTCCTGATCCGATACTTATCGTAATTTGGTTTTTAATTAATACTATAGAATTAGATTTTAAATGTTTTACTACTCGTAAAGCAAATTTTGCGTCATTTATTTCTTGTTCGTTTGGACGTTTTTTACTAACTATATCCCATTGATTTATATTAATAATACTATTTGTGTTACTTTGTACTAAGATATCTCCATATATAGATTTAATGTCTATATTGTAATTCAGATAATTGTAGTTTGGATCATATTTTATGATTCTTAAGTTGGGTTTTTTATCGAAAATTTTTTTTGCTTCTTGCGTGAAATCAGGTGCTAAAATTATTTCTGAGAATTGTGTTTTAATAATTTTTCTAGCTGTTACGTCGTTTAATTTTTGATTAAATACAATTATACCTCCGAAAGCTGAAATTGGATCTGTTTCGTATGCTAATTTATAAGCTTGATCATTATTTTTTGCTGTTGCAACTCCGCAAGGATTTCCATGTTTTATAATAGCGCAAGTAGTTTTGTTAAACTCGTGAATACAAGATAATGCTAAATGAATATCAGAAAGATTATTATATGATAAAATTTTTCCTTGTAATTGTTTAATTTTCATTCTTCCAGATGTATTTTTTGAAGTGTTTGTATACCATGATGCTTGCTGTTGTTTGTTTTCGCCATAGCAAAGATCTTGTTTTTTTTTAAAATTAATTGTTAAATGTGATGGTAGTAACGTTTGTAATTGAGTATTTTTGGGTACAGTTTTATTTTTTTTAGATAAATATTGATAAATGTTATTATCGTAATTCATAGTATGTTTAAAAGCTATAGTTGCAAATTTTAGTTTTGTTGTTTCGGAAATAATGTTGTTATTTAAATTCATTTCATTGACGATGGATTGGTATAAATTAGGTTGCGTGACTACAAGAACGTTTTTATAATTTTTTGCTGCTGCTCGAACTATGGCAGGTCCACCAATATCAATATGTTCTATTATGTCATTTAAATGTAAGTTCGTATTATTTGAAGCTTCTTCAAATGGGTAAAAATTGATTACAACTATATCCATTAATATAATATTATATTTTTCTATTGTTTTTTTATCATGTTTTGGTTGTGCTAATATGCTAGCATATATTTTATGATGTAAAGTTTTTATTCTTCCATTCATAATTTCTGGAAAATTAGTATAATTAGTAATATCTGTTGCATAAATATTATTTTTTTTTAAGAAGTTAGCTGTACCTTTAGTTGCAAATAATTTTATGTTTTTAGATATTAGTGATTTAGAAAATTCAATGATATTTGACGTATCGGAAACACTAATTAATACGTTTTTTATTACATTTCTATTTGTCATAATTTTTAGTGTATACTTCATGGTTTTTAATATTGATTTGTAAATTTAATATAGGAAGTAAGGGTACTTCCTATATTGGTTAGTATTCATAATTTAAATTGTTTTAATAGCTGTTTTGAATGTTTTTCCAGAAATAAAAACTGGTGTCTTTGTGGCTGATATATGAATAGTTTGTCCAGTTTGGGGATTTCTTCCAATCCTAGCTGCTCTATTATTTACTTTAAAAGTACCAAAACCAACTAGTTGTACAGAATTTCCATCCTTGAGTGATTGTATAATAGCTGTTAATGTTATTTCCAAAATATTTTTTATTTGAATCTTGGATAAATTACTTTTTTTAGAAATAATGTTAATTAATTCAGATTTATTCATATTTTCCTCGCATTCATATATTTTAATAAAAATGTTATTTGAAACGTACTTTGTAGCATGTTTTGAAAACTTATATTTAAATGTAAAATATATCATATATTCAGATAATATAATTTATGTTTATATTTTAATATGTATTTTAGAATTTTTCATATAAAATTTTATGTTTTATATTTTTAGGTAGTATGTTATTTTAAAAGCGTGTTGTTATGTAAATATATTTTCTTTTTTGTTTAATTATTTTAGTATTTAATAAACTTACTTTAATTAATAATATTTTATGACGTAATTTTGGTAATGAAATAAATTAGAATAATTTTATTATCTTTTTAATATATTTTAAAATAGTTATTTTATTTTTAAATAAACATTTGCTTTTGTGCAAATGTTTATTAATATAAAAATATTACAATGTTGAATTTAGCAGTTCAGATAAGTTTGCAGATGCTTCTTCAACGCTAATTGATGAAGGTTTGTTTTTTTCTTTGGTTTTGTCTTTTTGGCAATTTTTTAGTCGTTTTTTGTGATATGCATATCCTGTACCTGCTGGAATTAAACGTCCTACAATGACGTTTTCTTTTAGTCCTCTTAGTTCATCTTTTTTTCCTGCTACAGATGACTCAGTGAGTACTCTAGTTGTTTCTTGAAAAGAAGCAGCAGAAATAAATGATTCTGTTGCTAATGATGCTTTAGTAATTCCTAACAAATCACGCGAAAATATTGCAGTTTTTTTTCCAATTTTTGAAAGATTACGATTAGAAACTTTTATTCTAGAGTATTCAACTTGTTCTCCATCTAAAAATTCTGAATGTTCAGATTTAATAATAGTAGCTTTTCTTAACATTTGTCTAATAATTACTTCAATATGTTTGTCGTTAATTTTAACTCCTTGTAAGCGATATACTTCTTGGACTTCATTAATAATATATTTAGTAACGGCTTGTACTCCTCTCAGTCTTAAGATATCATGAGGAGATTCAGGTCCATCAGATATAACATCTCCCTTTTCTACTCTTTCACCTTCAAAAACGTTTAATTGTCTCCATTTTGGAATCATTTCTTCGTATGGAGTGTTATTATTATATGGTGTTATTATTAATCTTCGTTTACCTTTAGTGTCTTTACCAAAAGATATAAATCCGCTAATTTCTGCTAAAATAGCTAATTCTTTTGGGCGTCTTGCTTCAAATAAGTCTGCTACTCTAGGTAATCCTCCAGTAATATCTTTAGTTCCTCCAGATTCTTGAGGAATTCTAGCTAATGTGTCTCCAGAACTAATTTTGATAGAGTTATCAACTTGAACTATAGATTTTCCAGGTAAAAAATATTGTGCAGGCATGTCTGTTCCAGAGATTAATACATTTTCACCGTTAGAGTCAACAATTTTTAAAGCTGGCCTTAAATCTTTTCCTAAGGAAGTTCTCTCTGATGTATCTAATATTACTATGGAAGTTAAACCGGTTAGTTCATCTGTTTGTCTTGTAATACTTTGTCCATCAATCATATCAACAAATTCTATATATCCATTAACTTCTGAAATTACTGGTATAGTATGAGGGTCCCATTTTGCTACTATTTCTCCAGAATTTACTAATTCTTCGTCCATTTTAGCTATTATAGCTCCATATGGTACTTTATAACTTTCTTTTGTTCTTCGAAATTTGTCAAGTATTTTTAATTCTACGTTTCTTGATGTTATTACTATTTTTCCTTCTGAATTTATAACTGATTTAGCATTGTGTAATTTTATAATTCCTGAGTTTTTAACTTGTATACTAGATTCTGAAGCTGCTCTAGAAGCAGCACCACCAATGTGAAATGTTCGCATGGTAAGTTGCGTACCTGGTTCACCAATAGATTGAGCAGCTATGACTCCAATGGCTTCTCCTTTATTAACTAAATTACCTCGAGCTAGATCTCTTCCATAGCAATTAGCACATACACCAAAATTAGTGTCACAGTGTACTACAGATCGTACCTTTATACTATCTATAGAATATTTTTCTAAAACATTACACCATTTTTCATTTAATAGTGTGTTTCGGGTAATTAATATATCTGAAGAATAGGGTTTTATAATGTTTTCAGCTGTTACTCGACCGAGTGCTTTTTCTCGTAATGATTCTTTAACGTCTCCTCCCTCTATTACAGACGTCATAATTATACCTTTATGGGTATTGCAATCATCTTCAGTAACTACTAGGTCTTGTGCGACATCTACTAAACGACGGGTTAAATAACCTGAATTAGCAGTTTTTAATGCAGTATCAGCTAATCCTTTTCTAGCTCCATGTGTAGAAATAAAGTATTGAAGTACATTTAATCCCTCTCTAAAATTTGCTGTGATTGGAGTTTCTATGATAGATCCATCGGGTTTTGCCATTAATCCTCGCATTCCAGCTAATTGTCGAATTTGTGCTGCTGAGCCTCTAGCACCAGAATCGGCCATCATAAAGATACTGTTAAAAGAAATTTGTTTTTCTTCATTTCCTTGTTTGTTTGTTGTGGATTCTGTAGATAAATTTTTCATCATGGCTTTAGACACTCGCTCATTTGCAGCAGCCCAAATGTCAATTACTTTATTATATCTTTCACCGGCAGTGACGAGTCCAGATTGAAATTGTTCTTGTATTTCGGACACTTCTATTTCAGCTTCAGATATAATATCTGATTTTTTTTTTGGAATTTCCATATCATCTATGCCAACTGATGAACCAGATCGTGCAGCGTAATTAAATCCTGTGTACATAATTTGATCTGCAAAATTTACTGTAGATTTTAATCCTAGTATTCTATAACAGGTATTAAGTAATTTAGAAATAGATTTTTTTCCTAATATTTTATTTACCATAAAAAATGGTAACCCCTTGGGAACAATCATCCATAAAATTGCCCTTCCTATAGTAGTATTTTCTATTTTTGTATTTTTTAAAAAATTTTGTTTGTCTATTTTTTTATATTCGGTAATTCGAACTTGTACTTCAGCGTGTAATTCAGAAAAACCCATCTGATACGATTTTTCAGCTTCTTTAGAATTTTTAAAAATCATACCTTCTCCTTTAGCATTAATTTTTTTTCTTGTCATATAGTACAAACCTAGTACAACATCTTGAGAAGGTACAATAATTGGTTCTCCATTTGCTGGAGACAAAATATTGTTTGTAGACATCATTAATGATCTTGCTTCATATTGTGCTTCTTTAGTTAATGGAACATGTACTGCCATTTGGTCTCCATCAAAATCTGCATTATATGCGGCACAAACTAATGGATGTAACTGGATAGCTTTACCTTCAATTAAAATTGGTTCAAATGCTTGAATTCCTAGTCTATGTAAGGTTGGCGCACGATTTAATAAGACAGGATGTTCATGAATTACTTCATCTAAGATATCCCATACAATAGATTCTTCTCGTTCTACCATTTTTTTAGCTGCTTTAATAGTTGTAGCCAATCCTTTTTTTTCTAATTTTCCATAGATGAATGGTTTAAATAATTCTAATGCCATTTTTTTTGGTAATCCACATTGATGTAATCTGAGATAAGGTCCAACAGTGATTACTGATCTCCCAGAATAATCTACTCTTTTACCTAACAGATTTTGGCGAAAACGTCCTTGTTTTCCTTTTATCATGTCAGCTAAAGATTTTAAAGGTCTTTTATTTGAACCTGTTATAGCTCTTCCTCTTCTTCCATTATCTAATAGTGCATCTATGGCTTCTTGTAACATTCTTTTTTCATTTCTAACAATGATGTCAGGTGCTGATAATTCTAGTAGTCTTTTAAGTCGATTATTTCTATTGATTACGCGACGATATAAATCGTTGAGATCTGATGTTGCAAAACGTCCTCCATCCAGTGGTACTAACGGTCTAAGATCTGGTGGTAAAATAGGTAATACTGTTAAAATCATCCATTCTGGTTTATTGTTTGAATGTATAAATGACTCTAATAATTTAATACGTTTGGTGAGTTTTTTTCTTTTTGTTTCTGAATTGCTATTATTAAGTTCATCTCTTAATTTATTACATTCTTGTTTTAAATTTATACTATTAAGTAATAATTTTATAGCTTCTGCGCCCATTTTAGCATCAAATTC
Source organism: Buchnera aphidicola str. Bp (Baizongia pistaciae) (assembly GCF_000007725.1). Lineage (NCBI taxonomy): Bacteria > Pseudomonadati > Pseudomonadota > Gammaproteobacteria > Enterobacterales > Erwiniaceae > Buchnera > Buchnera aphidicola. The sequence goes on from NC_004545.1 coordinate 41,871, forward strand.
ATCTCCAAATTTTTCTAATGCATTTAAATATTGTTCTTCAGATAAAATTTGATTTTTTTCTAAGTTAGTCAATCCTTCATTAACTATGACATATGATTCGAAATATAGTACGCGTTCAATGTCTCGTAACGGCATATCTAACAGTAATCCAATTCTTGACGGTAGTGATTTTAAAAACCAGATGTGAGCAATAGGCGTAGCTAGTTCGATATGTCCCATTCTTTCGCGACGTACTTTACTTTGCGTTACTTCTACCCCACATTTTTCACAAATTACTCCGCGATGTTTTAATCGTTTATATTTTCCACATAAACATTCATAATCTTTTACTGGACCAAAAATGCGTGCGCAAAATAATCCATCTCTTTCTGGTTTAAAAGTGCGATAATTTATAGTTTCTGGTTTTTTTACTTCGCCGAATGACCATGAACGAATCATATCTGGTGAGGCAAGTGCAATTTTAATTGCGTCAAATTCATCAGTTTTAATTTGTGATTTGAAAATTTTTAATAAATCTTTCACGAATTATTTCCCGTCAGATTAAAATATTTAAAGATAATAAAATTAGCGAATAAAAAATTTAAATTTTAAATTTTAATATCTTTATTAACTATTCATTCTCTAATTCTATATTGATAGCTAATGATCTAATTTCTTTTAATAATACGTTAAAAGATTCTGGCATTCCCGGCTCCATTTTATAGTTTCCATCAACTATATTTTTATACATTTTAGTTCGCCCATTAACGTCATCAGATTTTACTGTTAACATTTCTTGTAAGGTATATGCAGCACCGTATGCTTCTAGTGCCCATACTTCCATTTCTCCAAAGCGCTGACCTCCGAATTGTGCTTTTCCTCCTAATGGTTGTTGTGTAACTAAACTATATGATCCAGTAGATCGAGCATGCATCTTATCATCGACTAAATGATTTAACTTTAACATATACATATAACCTACAGTTACTGGTCTTTCGAATTTTTCTCCAGTGCGGCCGTCAAATAATGTTATTTGCCCGGATGATGGAAGATCAGCTAGTTTTAATAATGCTTTAATTTCGCTTTCTTGTGCTCCGTCAAATACAGGTGTTGAGATTGGTATACCATTTTTGAAATTTTTAGCTAAAGATAATATTTCATCGTCAGAAAAATTATTTAAATTTGTTTTTTGTCTAGTATTATTTCCTAAGTTAAAAGCTTTTTGGATAAATTTTCGGATATTCAGAATTGATTTTTGCTGTTTTAGCATAGTATCGATGATATTACCTAGTCCCTTTGATGCTAATCCTAAATGTGTTTCTAAAATTTGTCCAATATTCATTCTAGATGGTACACCTAATGGATTTAATACAACATCAACAGGAAGTCCATTTTGATCGTATGGCATATCTTCTATGGGATTTATTTTAGAAATAACTCCTTTGTTTCCATGACGTCCAGCCATTTTATCACCTGGTTGAATGTGTCTTTTGACTGCTAAATATACTTTTACAATTTTTAATACACCAGGGGCTAAATCATCACCTTGGGTTATTTTATTTCGTGTTGTTTCTAATTTTTTATTAAAACATTTTTTTAATTCTTCATATTTTAAAAATAGTTTATGTATTTTTTTTTGGTATAAATTATTAGTTACTTTAACTTTAAATAGTTCTGATTTAGGTATTTTGTTTAACTGATCAATGTTCATTCCTGAATTTATAAGCGTGGATTTAATTTGAGTAAATAATCCTAATTCAAATACTTTTTGTTCTTCAGTTAGATCTTTTTTTGCTTGTTTTAATTGCATTTCTTCAATTTCTAAAGCTCGTTTATCTTTTTTTACTCCATCTCTAGTGAATATTTGAACATCAATTACTGTTCCTAAAACTCCATTAGGTACTCTAAGAGAAGAATCTTTAACGTCTGAAGCTTTTTCTCCAAAAATAGCTCTTAATAGTTTTTCTTCTGGTGTTAGTTGTGTTTCTCCTTTTGGAGTAACCTTTCCAACAAGGATGTCACCTCCGTTGACTTCAGCTCCAATATAAACAATGCCAGATTCGTCTAATTTTGATAAAGCAGCTTCACCTACATTTGGTATATCTGAAGTAATTTCTTCGGAACCTAATTTAGTATCGCGAGAAATACATGCTAGTTCTTGAATATGAATAGTAGTAAATCTATCTTCTTGAACAACTTTTTCTGATATTAATATTGAATCTTCAAAGTTATATCCATTCCATGGCATAAATGCTACTCGCATATTTTGTCCTAATGCTAGTTCTCCTAAATCGGTTGATGGTCCATCAGCTAATACGTTTCCTTTTTCTACGTTTTCTCCTAGCGAAATACATGGTATCTGATTAATACATGTATTTTGGTTAGATCGTGTATATTTTTTTAAATTATAAATATCAATCCCGGCTTCTTCTGAATTTATTTCATTTTTTTTAACTTTAATAATTATTCTAGATGCGTCGACATATTGAACTATCCCTCCTCGCTTTGCTATTATTGTTACGCCTGAATCGACAGCTACTGCTCTTTCCATTCCTGTACCTACTAATGGTTTTTCAGAACGTAAGGTAGGTACGGCTTGTCGTTGCATATTTGCTCCCATCAACGCTCGGTTAGCATCATCATGCTCGAGAAAAGGAATTAATGACGCTCCTACGGATACTATTTGCTGTGTTGATACATCCATATAATTTATTTGATTTTTATTAAATAAACTTGATTCACCTTTATAGCGACAAGTTATTAAATCTTCAACAAATGCGCCTGTTTCATCTAAGTTTGTATTTGCTTGAGCAATAATAAAATTACCTTCTTCAATTGCAGATAAATATTTAATTTCATTTGTAACTTTTCCATTATGTATTTTTCGGTACGGTGTTTCTAAAAATCCATATGAATTGGTTTGTGCATATACTGATAAAGAGTTGATTAATCCAATATTAGGACCTTCTGGTGTTTCAATGGGACATACTCGTCCATAGTGTGTAGGATGTACGTCTCGTACTTCAAATCCTGCTCTTTCTCGAGTTAATCCTCCTAATCCCAACGCCGAAATACGACGTTTATGCGTAATTTCTGATAAAGGGTTATTTTGGTCCATGAATTGAGATAATTGACTAGATCCAAAAAATTCTTTTATTGCTGCAGAAATAGGTTTAGCATTGATCATATCTTGAGGCATAAGCATGTCTAAGTCTCCTAAAGATAATCGATCTTTAACTGCTCGTTCTACGCGAATTAGTCCAATCCGAAATTGATTTTCTGCCATTTCTCCTACTGATCTAACACGACGGTTTCCTAAATGATCAATATCATCAATTTCTCCATGTCCGTTTCGAATATCAATTAACTTTTTAATAACACTAATTATATCTGATTGATTGAGTACTCCTCTTTCTGTGATGTTTTGTTTTTGCAAAGAACGATTAAATTTCATGCGACCTACTGAGGATAAGTCATATCTTTCTTCACTAAAAAATAAATTTTCAAATAAGTTTTCAGCTGCTTCGCGTGTTGGAGGTTCGCCTGGTCTCATCATACGATAAATTTCTACTAGAGCACTGAGTTTATCATGTGTTGGATCGATATTTAGAGTTTCAGAAATATATGGACCGTGGTCTAAATCGTTGGTAAAAATAGTTTCGATATTAGTATATTCATTATTTTTTAGTTCTTTTATAATATTAATATTTAGTTCTGTATTAGCAGATACAATAATTTCATTAGTTTTTTTATTGAAGTAATTTTTAGCCGATATTTTTCCTATTAAATATTCAGTGGGAACTTTAATTGTATGGATTTTTTTTTCTTTTAGTATATTGATATGTCGCGCAGTAATTCGTTGACCTTTTTTTATATAAGTTTTGTTATCGATACATATGTCAAAAGATGCTGTTTCGCCTCGTAGTCTATGTGGAACTAATTTCATTAAGATGCTGTTTTCAGTAAATTTAAAAATATTTTTTTTAAAAAATGTGTCTAATATTTGTTCTGTATTATAATTTAATGCTTTTAAGATAATGCTTATAGGTAGTTTTCTTCGTCTATCGATACGAAAAAATAAATTGTCTTTAGGATCAAATTCAAAGTCTAACCATGATCCTCTATATGGAATGATTCGAGCGTTATATAAAACTTTTCCTGATGAATGTGTTTTTCCTTTGTCACTATCAAAAAATACCCCTGGGCTGCGATGTAATTGAGATACAACTACTCTCTCAGTACCGTTAATTATAAAGGTTCCATTGGTAGTCATTAAAGGAATTTCTCCCATATATACTTCTTGTTCTTTTATATCTTTTACAGTAATGTCTAATGTTTCTTTTTCATAAATAACTAAACGTAGTTTTACGCGTAATGGAGATGAATAGGTCATTCCACGTGTTTGACATTCTTTTACATTAAAAATAGGTTGTCCTAATTTATAATTTATATATTGTAGTTCTGAATTGCCATTATAACTCCGAATAGGAAAAATGGAGCGGAATGCTGATTCTAATCCATGTATTCCATTTGGATCATGTTTAATAAATTTCTGAAATGAATTTAGTTGAATAGAAAGAAGGTAAGGTATATCCAAAACTTTTGGACGTTTTCCGAAATCTTTGCGTATTCGTTTTTTTTCTGTACTAGAGTAAACAACCATACAATTCCTTAGTTAGATAATTCAAAAAATTAGTTATTTACATTTTTTAAACTGAAATATTTTAAAATATTAGTGTTGGTTTTATTGTTTATTTTTATTAAATTTTAAGCTTAGATTTTTATGAAAAACATTAAGTTTAAAATTAAAAAAAGGCTGGTGATTTATAATAATCACCAGCAAACTAACATATATATATACATATTAGATTTAAGATATGAAATGATGTATTATTTAATTTCTACTTCTGCGCCAGTTTCGTTTAATATTTTTTTTAAAGATTCAGCTGCGTCTTGAGTAATTCGTTCTTTTATTATAGTAGGAGCAGATTCGACTAGATCTTTTGCTTCTTTTAATCCTAAGCCTGTTGCACTTCGTACAGCTTTGATTACTGATACTTTATTTCCACCAATAGATTTTAATAAGACATCAAATTCTGTTTTTGCTTCAGCAGTTTCAATATTTTGAGTTGATGTTGAACTGGAAGGAATGATAGAAGATACACCAAATTTTTTTTCCATATCAGAAATTAATTCAACTATATTCATAACGGACATTTCTGATATAGCGTCTAAAATTTGTTCTTTAGTTATAGACATGATAATTGTTCCTAATAACAATTCAGAAATTAAGAAGTAGTGTTATATGTAGAATATAAAAATTTTGATAAAACTATGAATTTTCTTTTATATTTTTAATAGATACTAATATGCGTAATAGTTTTCCTGCAGATATTTCTTTTGCTATAATTATAAAACGACGTAGTGCTTCATTAAATGTTGGTATGTCAGCTAGTGAGTTAATATTTGAGCCTGATATGGCTTTTCCTTCGAACACAGCTCCTAAAATTTTGAAATTTGGATTTGAGCTTTGTGACATGGAAAAGTTTTTTAGTAATTTAGCTGCACTGCCTGGATGTTCTGAAGAATACGCAATTAGCGTAGGGCCTATTAATATGTTTTTTAAACATTCAAATGGAGTGTTTTTTATTCCTAGATTTAGTAAAGTATTTCTATAAACACCTAGTTTAACATTTGATTTTCGAGCTAATTTTCGAAGTTGAGTAATGTCATTAGATTTTATGCCTTGGGGATTGGCAACAACTATTGATAATGCTGTTTTGGCTATTAAATTTATTTGGGTAACTAATTCTTTTTTCTTTTTAAAATCTAACATCATTTATCATGTACTCCTACATTTTTAGCTAAAAGTCACTAGAATTTTTACTTTATTTAAGATAAAATAGTTAGCGGTTACTGTAAAAATTCCAGATTATTAAATTAAGTTTTATTTTAAAATAATGTAATTTGTTAAAATTACTCTATATTTAAAAATTTGAAATCGACGATATATATCATGTATTTTGTGTATTTTTTTATATACGTTTGTTTGATAGGATAAATTTAGACGTATATTTTTTATTATAAAGAGTTTTTTTCTCAGCGTAAAGTATAAATCGATTAACTCGCGTTATTTAATGTATTTAAATCTATTTTAATTCCCGAACTCATTGTCGTCGAAATAACTACTTGTTTGATGTATGTTCCTTTTGATTGTGATGGTTTAGATTGTTTAAGAGAAGATATTAAAGCATTTAAATTTTCTTTTATTTTTGTATTTTCAAAATTAATTTTTCCAATAGAAATATGAATAATTCCGTTTTTATCATTTTTATAATGTATTTGCCCTGATTTTGCATTTTTTATTGCATATTCAAGTTTTTCAGTGATAGTTCCTAGTTTAGGATTTGGCATTAGACCTCGGGGGCCTAATATTGGACCTAGTTGACTAACATAAGGCATAACATCTGGAGTTGCTATAGCTACATCAAAAAGGATTGTTTTAGTTTTGACAGTTTCTATTAAGTTATGTAATCCTACAAATTCTGCACCAAATTTTTTTGCAATTTTTTCGTTTTCTCCTTGAGTAAATACTGCTACTTTAATTAATCGTCCAATTCCATGAGGTAAAATGGTTGTATTTCTTATGTTTTGGTTTGTATTTTTTGGATTTATTCCTAAATTTATAGCAACATCTAAACTTTCTATAAATTTTGAAGTTGCCATTTTTTTTAGTAGCGTGATACCTTCATCTATATCATATTTTTTTGTATGATTTAAAAATGTTTTAAATAAGTTTTGTTTTTTAGTTAATTTTTTCATTTATTAGTCCCTTCTGCTATAATTAAACCTATAGAATTTGCAGTTCCTATAATAGATTTTGAAATATTATCTATATTTGACCCGGTCATATCTATTTTTTTTATTTGTGCAATATCTAATATTTGTTGCATTGTAATTGTCCCAACTTTGTTTTGATTTGGTTTTGAAGATCCTTTTGTAATTCCGGCAGCTTTTTTTAGTAGTACCGAAGCTGGAGGTGTTTTAGTAATAAAAGAAAATGATTTATCTGAATAAACAGTTATAATAGTAGGAATAGGTAAACCTTTTTCTAAATTATTTGTTCGAGTATTAAATGCTTTACAAAACTCCATAATATTAATACCTTTTTGACCTAATGCTGGACCTATTGGTGGGCTAGGGTTAGCTGTCCCAGCTGATACTTGTAATTTTATGTATGCTTGTATTGTTTTTGCCATTTTGTGTATATCCTATATGAAATTATTAAATAGTATTTCATTATTATTATTAAATATAGTAAGTAGTTGTAATTATTTTTAATAATGAGTTATTTAGTGATTTTATAAAACATTTATGATAAAACACGTTTTTTCTGATCTTAGTAATGTGTGCGTATCTATCTTATATTTATTGAATGTTTAGCTAAAATAGTGGTTTATTTTAAAAATTTTATTAATTTTTTTTAACTTGACTAAAATCTAATTCTACTGGTGTTGATCGTCCAAAAATTGAAACTGACACTTTTAATCTGTTTTTTTCGTAATCTACTTCTTCTACAATTCCATTAAAATCTGAAAATGGACCATCGTTTACTCTGACTGTTTCTCCTGGTTCAAATAGTGTTTTAGGTCTTGGCTTATCTCCTACTTGTTTAAGTTTATTAATAATAGTGTTAACTTCTTGATCGGTGATAGGTAAAGGTCGATCAGGAGTTCCGCCTATAAATCCTAAAACACGGGGTATGCTTCGTACCAAATGCCAACTTGATTCGTTCATAATCATTTGAATTAATACATATCCTGGAAAAAATTTATATTCACTTTTTTTTCTTTGTCCTGCTTTAATTTCTATAACTTCTTCAGAAGGAACCATAACTTCCCCAAATAATTTTTCCATTTTTTTTAGTTTAACATGTTCGCGTATTGATTGTGCTATGCGTCCTTCAAATCCTGAGAAAGCTTGTAGTACATACCAACGTTTTTTGTAACTTTTGTACATGTATTTATAACCTTAGGCTGGTGATTAATGATATGAACCAGATTAAAATATTGTCTAGCCCCCATAGAATTAATGCAAGTAAAATAGTAACTATTATTACAGTAAATGTAACGTGTAATGTATCTTTGAAATTTGGCCACGTAATCAGTTTTGTTTCATGTATTGCGCTTTTAGTAAAAATTAAAAATTTTTTTCCTGATTTTGTTAGAAATATTAATCCTGTGCTTAGTATTGTTAGGCTTGTTAGTAGTATATTTTGAAATATATTAGAATGTTTTATATAATAGTGATTACTTAGTATGAATAATATTATTAGTATACCTAAAAATGACCATTTTGCTATTTTTAGTTTATCGTATTTTTTTTTTAATTTAGTAGCTTTAATCATATTTTATCCTATAAATATTAATTAAATAAGATGTTCGGAATGTAGAGACACTATTATTTTTATTTATCTTCATTTTATTAATGTTAACAATTGTTTGTAATAAAGTATTTAAAATGTATATAAACATTGTTATAAGTTATAGTTTTTGTGTCCTAATTAAGTTATATAATGTTTAAACAAGTATATTAGAAGAAAGTTAGGTGATAGAGTATGATAATTTAAAGTATTAGTTATATATTATGGGTTGGTTATTTTAATATTTTTTTAAGTATGATTATATGAAGGTCACAATGTATGGTTTTGTTTATAGAAATAGTTTTTGTAATATAATAAGATTATATAAGAAATTTAAAAATGTTTTTTGTTTATTAAAATAGTACTTTGAATGCTGATACCCAGGTTTGAACTGGGAACCTCACCCTTACCGAGGGTGTGCTCTACCAAACTGAGCTATATCAGCAAATGTATTTTTTGGAGCGAACAGCGGGAATTGAACCCGCATCATCAGCTTGGAAGGCTGAGGTAATATCCATTATACGATGTTCGCTTGTTTTTGAGATAGTTTTCTGTGTTACACAAATTTTTTGGTGGGAGAAGGATTCGAACCTTCGAAGTCTTTGACGGCAGATTTACAGTCTGCTCCCTTTAGCCACTCGGGAATCCCACCATTTTATGTTTTTGGTAATACATATTGCCGGCTACCGGAATCGAACTGGTGACCTACTGATTACAAGTCAGTTGCTCTGCCTGCTGAGCTAAGCCGGCTTTATTTATAATATATTACGGATAGATTAATATTTATGCAATAAAAATTTATTAATTATTACTAATATCTTAGTATAAATTTTCATATAAGTTAATAATAATATCATAGTATTTAACATTTTAGTAAATATTATTTTTAATACAATAATTTGTGACATTTTATTAATGTTTAATTTATTCAAATATAATTTGAGCTAATGAATTAACTATTTTATATGCAATTTTGTTTATTTTATAAATAATTTCGTAATTTCAATTGGATTTTATTTATTTTACATTATATTTATGGATATTGTAGAATACTAAATTTTTAATTTTTTTTATTGTAATGTATAAAGTTTCGTAGACAAGTTACAAATTTATAGACTTGATTTTAATTAATAATTTGAACTTCGAGTTCTAAAGTGATGTCAAATTTTTTTTTAACTTTGGAAATAATAATTTTAGCTAGTTTTATTATATTTTTAGATGTAGCTAAATTATTTTTGTTTATTAATATTAATGCTTGTTTGTGATATATTTTAGCATTTCCAACTGAAAAATTTTTTAACTTGCATTTTTCGATTAACCATCCAGCAGAAAGTTTTATCATTCCATGTGGCTCTGGATAAAAAGGCAAATCTTTGTATTCGCAAATTATTTTATGAGCTTTATTTTTTTTAATTATAGGGTTTTTAAAGAAACTTCCTGCATTTCCTATTTTTTTTGGATTGGGTAATTTTTTTTTTCGGAGTTTGCAAATATAGTGGAATATTTGATGTGACGTAATGTTTTTAAAAGATAATTTTTGTAATTCTAAATGTGAAATTTTTGGTTTCCAAGTTTTAGGTAATTTTATTCCTACTGACAAAATTATTGAATTAGGATTATGTTTTTTCTTAAAAATACTGTCTCTATAACCAAATAAACAATTATTTGAATTAATTCGAACAATTTTAGAATTGTTTAAGTATAAAACGTCTACGTATTGACATACATCTTTGAATTCTACTCCATATGCACCTATATTCTGTATAGGGGCTGCTCCTACAGTTCCAGGAATTAAAGCTAAGTTTTCTAATCCGTAAATTTTTTTTTGAATAGTATATTTTACTAAATTATTCCATTTTGTTCCTCCTTTTACATGTAATAACCAATAGTCTTTTTGTTCATGAATAGTAATTCCAGAGATTCTATTAACAACTACAAAACCGTTATAGTTTTTAGTGAATAAAACGTTACTTCCTTTTCCTAATAATAAAAAAGGCAAATTTTCTTGGTTGCATTTTTTCCATGTTTTAATCAGCGTTTTTATAGTTTTAACAATAATTATTTTTTTTGCAAACACGTTTATTTTAAATGTATGAAATTTTTTTAAAGATGTATAGTAAGTTTTCATTGCATAGTGTTTTAACTTTTTAGTTAAAAAACTTGTTTTTTAATATCAATTAGATTAAAAAATATAGCTTGAATTATTGTTGTTAATATGCATGGTACCATATATACTTTTAATAATAAACTTGTACATATTTATTTATATATTTAATTTTAATTTATAAACTAGAGGAATAATGGTATGAAATTAGTTTATAAAAATTATCATGAAACGTTAAATCAGCATTTAATGAATATTTGTGAAAAAGTAAATATTTCATTTGAATTTTTTCCTCCTAATAATATATTGTCAGAAAAAAATTTATGGCAAGTAATTGATAAATTAAAGTTATTAACACCTAAATTTTTTTCAGTAACTCATGGAACTAATTCTAAAATACGCGCTACTTGTACTTCTAATATTGTTAAAAAAATTAAGAAATATACAGGTATTGAAACAGTTCCGCATTTAACGTGCATAAATTCGACTGAAGAGGAATTGAAGGTTATTGCTAAAACATATTGGGATAGTGGAATTCGTCATATTTTAGCGTTAAGAGGTGATATATTTAATACTAATTGTAAACCTAAAATATATGCAGTTGATTTAATTAAATTATTAAAATCAATAGCTAATTTTGAAATTTCTGTTGCTGCTTATCCAGAAGTGCATCCAGAAGCTGTTAATGCTAAATATGACATAATAAATTTAAAAAGAAAAGTAGAAGCTGGTGCTACTCGTGCAATTACTCAATTCTTTTTTAATATTGATTGTTTTTTGCGATTTAGAGATCTTTGTGTAAAAAATAATATTACTATAGATATAGTTCCCGGAATATTTCCAATTAGTAATTTTAAACAATTGCTTAAATTTTCAAGTGTGAGTAATGTTAGTATTCCTAAGTGGTTATGCTGCATGTTTCATGGATTAGATAATGATTTAAATACTAGCAGAATTATTGGCTCTAGTATAGCAATAGACATGGTTAAGGTTTTATATAGCGAAGGAATTCGAAGTTTTCACTTTTATACTTTAAATAAATCAGAAATATCTTTTGCTATTTGTAAAATTTTAGAGAATAAATCATAATTTAATTATTTAGAATTTTTAAAGATTGTAATATTAAATGTGTGCATTGCGTTTAAGATTATAATTTTTAAAAATTTAGTTATTATTTTTTAGTTTTTTATTTTTTAGTGATCAACAGAAGTAATGTATTAAATTCAATTAATATTTCAGATAAATGGGATATGCTTTAAGAGAATGATGTATACAATATAATAATTACTAAGATTGGTTTATAATTTGTAAAAATGACAATCTTTAGATTGTTTGTAATTATTATTTAACAATAACTATTTTTAGGATTTTGACTTTGGAATATAAAGATGCGAAATAAAAACATCAAAAAAGTTGTACTAGCTTATTCCGGTGGATTAGATACATCAGCTATTATTCCTTGGATAAAAGAAAATTACTCTTCAGAAGTAATAGCGTTTGTAGCAAATGTAGGACAAAATCAAGCGGATTTAAAAGACATTGAATACAAAGCTCTAAAATCTGGAGCATCTCAATGTATTATTAAAGATTTAAGAGAAGAGTTTATACGAGATTATGTATATCCTGTTTTAAAATCTGGAGCATTGTATGAGGAAAATTATTTATTAGGTACTGCTTTAGCTCGTCCTATTATTGCTAAATCACAAGTAGATCTAGCTCTAAAATTAAAAGCTGATGGTGTTTGTCATGGCGCTACTGGAAAAGGTAATGATCAAGTTCGATTTGAAACTGCATATGTAGGATTAGCTCCAGAATTAAAAATTATTGCACCATGGCGAGAATGGAGTTTTAAATCTCGAGGAGAATTATTATCTTATCTAAAAGAAAAAAATGTTAAAACTACTGCTTCTATTGAAAAAATTTATAGCAAAGATGAAAATGCTTGGCATGTTTCTACTGAAGGAGGTGTTTTAGAAGATTTATGGAATAAACCGAATCAGGATTGTTGGACTTGGACTAATGATCCAAAAGATGCTCCTAATGTTCCAGAAATAATTTCTATTAAGATAAAAAACGGTAGCGTTATTGCTGTTAATAATGAATTTTTGAGTCCGTTTAAGTGTTTAGAAAAATTAAATTTAGTTGGAATTAAACACGGTATAGGACGTATTGATGTTGTTGAAAATCGTTTAGTAGGTATGAAGTCGCGAGCGTGTTATGAAACTCCAGGTGGAACTATTTTAGTAAATGCGTTACGTTCACTTGAACAGTTAGTATTAGATAGAGATAGTTATAAATGGAGGCAACAAATAGCTTTAGAAATGTCTTATGTTATTTATAATGGAAATTGGTTTAGTCCTTTTCGGAAATCATTGCAAGCTGCGGCTACAGAGTTAGCGACTGAAATAGATGGAGAAGTTATTTTAGAATTATATAAAGGTACAGTAACAGCTATTAGGAAGTTTTCTCCTAATTCTTTATATTCTAAGGAATTTGCAACATTTGATCAAGACGAGGTATATCGTCAATCTGATGCTGATGGATTTATTAAGTTATATTCTTTGCCTTCGAAGATAAGAGCTATAAATAAGTGTATGAATAAGGCGTTAATGAAGTAGTTAGTATTATATTTATTATGTCGAGTGAGTATTTTTTTAATATTGATTATTTTTAGAATGTTAGTATAGAGTAAAAATGTATTTATATATATGAAATTAATTGGAGTAATTGTATGAAATTGTGGGGAGGCCGATTTGTTCATGAATCTAATTCGTTTTTTAAAAAATTTAATAGTTCTATTCAAACTGATTATAAATTAGTAGAACAGGATATTTTTAGTTCTATGTCTTGGGCAGATGCGTTATTAAAATCAGGGGTATTAATAAAATCAGAATGTAATGAAATAAAAAATGCTTTGCAAAAATTATTATGTATTGTCAAGAAGACACCTAATATAGTGTTAGATAGCAACTTAGAAGATGTACATAGTTGGGTAGAAACGCAATTAATTTTGTTAGTTGGAGATTTAGGAAAAAAATTGCATACTGGAAGAAGTAGAAATGATCAGATAGCTACAGATTTAAAATTATGGTGTAAACATAAAATTAAGGATTTATTTAATAGAATTATTGAATTTAAAATAGAATTGATAAAAATTTCAGATAATACACAGAGTGTTATTATGCCTGGATATACTCATTTGCAACGCGCACAGCCAATTACTTTTTCTTTTTGGTGTTTAGCATATTTAGAAATGATAAAAAGAGATGAAGATCGTTTAAAAGATGCGTTAAAGAGATTGAATAGTAGTCCCTTGGGTTGCGGTGCAATATCTGGAACTACATGGAACATTGATAGAGAAAATTTAGCTAAAAGTATGGGGTTTAAATCTGCTACGAATAATAGTTTAGATAGTGTATCTGATAGAGATTATGTAGTGGAATTAGCGTCTGTAGCTTCTATTAGTATGATGCATTTATCAAGGTTTGCTGAAGATTTAATTTTTTTTAATTCTTCAGAATCAAAATTTGTTGAATTATCAGATACAATTACATCTGGTTCATCATTAATGCCACAAAAAAAGAATCCTGATTCATTAGAATTAATTAGAGCGAAATCTGGGAGAGTTTTTGGCTTTTTAGTTAGTATTTTGGTAGTTTTAAAAGGTCTTCCATTATCATACAACAAAGATATGCAAGAAGATAAAAAAGGATTGTTTGACGCTTTGAATACTTGGAGTAAATGTTTATTTATGTCTTCGTTAGTTTTAAAAAATTTACATATAAATAGTATAAATTGTTTGAAAGCATCTAAAAAAAGCTATTCTAATGCTACTGAATTAGCTGATTATTTGGTTAACAAAGGAATTACTTTTCGTGATGCTCATCATATTACAGGACAAATTGTCTTAGAGGCTTTGAAATTGAATGTTCCGTTAGAAAAATTAGATTTATCTATATTCAAAAAATATAGTTCTAGTATTGAATTAGATGTGTATAATTTTTTAGATGTTATATCATTATTAGAAAAACGAAACTCCAAAGGTGGGGTAGCTCCAAAAATAGTTTCCAAGGCTATTATTTGTGAGAAAAAACAATTAAAAATATAAATTTTAAAATTATTTGTTGTTTTATAGTTAGATGTAAATAAAAATATATCTTTGATATTTCTGTTTTAAAATTTAATTTCTTTTTAGAATTTAAGTTATAATAATACGATTTATGTATAACTAATTTTTTTTAGTGTGTTTGATAAAATTATAGTTATTTAATTTAGGATTGGAAATTTTATTTTGTTTAAAATTATTGTAAGTTTTTTTTGTGATCATGTTTTTTTAAGTGTTATTTGGTTGATTTCTTGTGTATTAATGATTTTTTTTACATTAAAAGATATTTTATTTTGTACACAATTTATTAGCATTATGAAATTAATACGTTGTATAAATTATGATAGATGTTTGTTAATCATAGATGCTAGAACTGAAAAGTGTTTTTTAAAAGGTCATATTATTAATTCTGTAAATATACCTTATATAGATGTTAAATCTGTTTGTAATATAAGTGTATTTAAAAAATATAAAAATTTTTCAATAGTTATAGTTTTTAAAAATGATAATCAAATAGATAGAAATTATGTTAATTTTTTTAAATCTATTGGATGCAATAAAATTTATATATTAAGGGGCGGTATGAACGGTTGGTTGTCTAATAATTATCCAACAGTTTGTCTTAAATAGCTACGTCACATTTTTTTGAGCATGTTTTTTAGAGTGTATAAAGTGTATTTAAAATAATGAATAGGTTGAGGTTACATAGTATTTTTTAAAGTGTGATATTAATATATAAAGGGTATTGTCTTAACGTTGGTATATTTTGTGTTTATAATAAAATTATTAAAAATTAATTTTAATAATGTGTATATTTTTATTTAAAAAATAACTGTATTTATAGTATAGTTAAGTTGCGTATTACATTTATTTGGAAATGATAATGTCATCTAAAGAAGTAGAGATAATTTGGCATCAAATTATATCTGAAGTAGAAATTTTAATGGACCAAGAACCTGAATTAGCTGGATTTTATCATGCTTATATACTTCAACACGATAGTTTTGATATGGCGTTAAGTTATATTTTATCTAACCAATTGTCAAATAAAGTTATGTCTACTGTTTTTGTTCGAGATATAATTAATAAAGTATATATTGCTTGTCGTAAAATAGTTGCATATGCTATTCAAGATATAAAAGCTTTGTTTAATCATGGTTTAGTACATTGTTATTCTTTTTCTTTGTTACATTCTAAGGGTTTTCATGCATTACAAGCATATCGTATTAGTAATTTTCTATGGTGTGAAGAAAAAAAATCTTTAGCATTGTATTTTCAAAATAGAATATCATGTTTGTTTTCAGTAGATATTCATCCTGCTTCTATGATAGGATCTGGAATTGTGTTAGATAATGCTATCGGTATTACAATTGGGCAAACGTCAGCTATAAAAGATAGTGTATCGGTATTATCGCAGTCTTTAGCATTATTAGGTAGTGCTTTTAAAATTTCCAGTGTTCAATGTCCTAAGATTAATGAAGGAGTAATAATTGGTGCTAATGTTGCAATATTGGGAAATGTTGTAATTGGAGAAAAAACGAAAATTCAAGCTTGTACTGTAGTATTGCAATCTGTTCCTCCAAATTCGATTGTAACGAGTGTTTTGGCTAAAATAGTTAGCTTTAAAAATATTAATGAATAATAAAAAAAATTAATGATGTTTATAAAGTTATTTTTTAAAATTTTTAATTTTAGTACGGTTGATTTTATTGTGTGTTTAATATTTTTTGGTTTTATTTTAAAATAAAAGGTAGTAAAAGCTTCCTTACTTGATAGGAAGCTTTTAATTAATAAAAAGCATTATTTAAAACGATTTTGCTATATCAAATTTATTAATCATCTAGAAAACTACGTAGTATTTCTGACCGGCTTGGATGTCTTAGTTTTCTTAAAGCTTTAGCTTCTATTTGGCGTATTCTTTCTCGAGTAACATCAAATTGTTTTCCTACTTCTTCAAGAGTGTGGTCAGTATTCATATCAATACCGAATCTCATTCGGAGAACTTTGGCTTCTCTTGTAGTTAAACCAGACAAAACATTTTTGGTAGCAGAACGAAGACTTGCAGAAGTTGCTGAATCTAGTGGTAATTCTATATTAGTATCTTCTAAAAAATCTCCTAAGTGAGAATCATCATCTTCACCAATAGGAGTTTCCATAGAAATAGGTTCTTTAGCTATTTTTAGAACTTTTCTTATTTTGTCTTCGGGAATTAACATTCGTTCTGATAATTCTTCAGGTGTAGGTTCTCTTCCAATTTCTTGTAAGATTTGTCGAGAGATTCTATTAAGTTTATTTATAGTTTCAATCATATGAACGGGAATTCTAATAGTTCGAGCTTGATCAGCAATAGATCTTGTAATTGCTTGTCTAATCCACCAAGTGGCATATGTTGAAAATTTATAACCTCTTCGATATTCGAATTTGTCTACTGCTTTCATAAGACCAATATTCCCTTCTTGAATTAAATCTAAAAATTGTAATCCTCGATTGGTATATTTTTTTGCAATAGATATTACTAATCTTAAATTTGCTTCAACCATTTCTTTTTTAGCACGTTTAGCTTTTGCTTCTCCCAATGATATTCGTTTGTTAATATTTTTTACTTGATGAATTGTTAATCCAGTTTCTTCTTCTACTTTTTGGAGTTTTTTGAGTATCATTTGAATATCTGGTTTGATGGTATTAAATTTATCTATCCAAGGTTTTTTAATATTTTGTACTATTTTGCTCCAAATTTGATTAGTTTTTTGTAACGAAAAAAAGTTTAAAAGAGCTTTTTTAGGTATATTTCCGTATTCTATACACAATTTTGCAATGTTTCGTTCTTGAATTCGGATTTTTTGCATCATTTTTCGCATATTAATTACTAGATGATCAAATTGTTTAGGTACTAGTCTAAATTGTTTAAAAATTTCTGATAAATTATTAATTTCGATTAAAGTGTCTTGATGATTTCTATTTTTAGTTTTTATAGCGTAATTAGTAATGTGATATTGATTTTTTAATGCTATAAATTTTTCTCGTGCTAGTTCTGGATCAACAAGATGATCATCGTCATTGTTTTCTTCTGTATTATCATTGTGATGATGTTCTTCTGAATTAGTATTTATATGGTTTGTAATTGATGTATGAACTGCTTCTGCGTTAGGATCCACAAATCCATGAATTAGTTCAGATAGTCGTAGTTCACCTAATTCTACTCGATTGTATTGTTCTAAAAGATGAGTGATTGCTTCTGGATATTCTGCAACAGAACATTGAACTTGATTAATTCCGTCTTCAATTCTCTTAGCTATATCGATTTCGCCTTCGCGAGTTAATAGTTCTACTGTTCCCATTTCACGCATGTACATTCGAACAGGATCAGTTGTTCGTCCTAATTCTGATTCTACGGTAGATAGTACTTGTGCGGTAGCTTCTACTATGTCTTCATCAGTTTCGTTGTTTCTTTTTATTTCATGTAAGATAAGATCATCTGAATCTGGTGCTTTTTCTACTACTTGTATTCCCATATCATTAATCATTTGGATGATATCTTCTATTTGATCTGAATTGATGATATTATCTGAAAGATGATCATTAATTTCAGAATAGGTTAAATAACCTTGTTCTTTTCCGTAGGTAACTAGTAGTTTAAGTTGTGACTGTGGGTTTTGCTCCATAAGACGATATCCACACTTAATGATTAGAGTGATATTTCTAATCATATTTGAGTTAGTTTATATGTAAATAAGTAAATATTAATGATATTATATTTTAGTTTTTAATATCAATCGTTTTTAAAATTATATAGATAAATAGTATTACATTAGTACGTTTTTTATTAAAAACGAATAAAAATAATTATATATTTTAAAAGTTTTTTAGAATTATTTAACAACAATGGTAATTGTTCAAAGTTATTTTTTTGCTAATTCTTTATTAATTGACCATAATTCATATTTTTCTTGTTTATTTAATCCATTTAGTCGTTCTTGAGATATTAGTTTATTTTGTCGATCTTCTAGAATAATGTCGCAAATTTTAGTTAATGAATCTAAGAAAAAATCTTTGATTTTTTCGTTATGAATCATATGATCCCATTTTGCTAAATTAGCTAGGTGTTTAAAGATGTTTTTATTTCTGTATTTTTCTAGTATTTGTCCAGTATTACTATTTGGCATTGAAATGCATTTTTCAACTAAATCTAAAAAACAAGATAAACCTATAATTTTATAGTTTTGTAAGTGTTTGAGAGAGGGAAGTGTCAGTGCTAACCATGGATTTTGTATTAATAATGCAATTACAATACGTATTGTAGTTTTTTTAATTGGTTTTTTGGTATATATTTTCGTATTTATATTATTAATATTATTATTAATTAAGACGTGATAATCTAAAATTCCTATTTTTTTGCTTAATGTTTGAAAAAGATATGTTTGGGTAATTTTTCCAGGAATTTTACGAATTAGTGAAATCGCTATTGTGCTTGTATGTGATTTTTCACTAATAGAATTTAAATCTGTTTTTTTAAATAATGTTTGAAGTAAAAATTTTGAAAAATCAATTGATTTTTTTATTCTAATTTTAAAATTATCATGTCCTTCTTTTCTAATTATTGAATCTGGATCTTCGTTATTTGGTAAAAATATAAATTTTACGTTTTTTCCATCATGAATATGAGATAAAGAAATATTTAAAGTTCTCCAAGCAGCTTTTTGTCCTGAAACATCTCCATCATAGCAAAATATAATAGTGTTGGATGTACGAAATAGCAATTTAATTTGCTCGTTTGATATTATTGTTCCTAATGTTGATATAGTATAATTAATTTTAAATTGAACTAGCGCTATAACGTCAACATATCCTTCTACGATTAATATTTGTTTAGGTTTAGGATTTGTTTTAAGCATTTCATATAAGCCGTATAATTGAAAGCCTTTATGAAAAATTTGTGTTTCTGGAGAATTTATATATTTTGGAATATGATTATTTAGTGTTCTTCCTCCAAACCCTACGATGTTCCCGTTTTTGTTACGTATAGGGAAAATTATTCTATTTTTAAAGCGATCATATGTATAACCTAAAATAGTGGTTTTTAAAATTCCTATTTCTTGCAATTCTTTTTGGTTATAGCATTGTTTTTTATTTTTTTTTTCTAAATCATACCAATTTTTAGGAGAAAACCCGAGATTAAAGTATTTAATCATACTTTTATCAATTCCTCGATTTAAAATATATTGGTAAGCATATTCTGTTTTAAATATGTTTCTGTGGTAAAGATCAGCAATATTTTTAGTTAATAAATATAAATTAGTTATTTTTTCATAATTAAATAATTTTTCTTTATTTATATTTTTACAAGGTATTGTAAGTCCATGAATTTTAGCTAATTCTTTGATACTTTCTACAAACGTTAATTGTTCATAATTCATTAAAAAATCAATAATATTGCCATGAGTGTTACATCCAAAGCAAAAATAAAACTGTTTTTCGAAATTTACGGTAAAAGATGGTGTTTTCTCTTGATGAAAAGGACAATGAGTATTGTAATTTTTGCCAACTTTTTTTAGAGGTAAACGTGTATTTATTATATCTATAATATTAGTTTTAAATATTAATTCATTAATAAATTCTTTAGGAATTAGACTAGGCATATCGTTATACGTAGATGCGTAAGTATTTAAAAGATTTTGACCGTATTTAAACACGGCCAAATAGTTAATTTAAAAAAATTATTTATTAGTTTTTATTTTTAATAAATCAATATAATCGAATTCGTTTTAGATTTTCTCTTGACAGTTTTTTGGTTAATCGTTTTATTGCTGATGCTTTTGCACGTTTTCGTTCTGTAGTTGGTTTTTCATAAAATTCTCTTCTTCGTATTTCTGACAAGATTCCTGCTTTTTCGCATGATCTCTTAAATCTTCGTAATGCTACATCAAAAGGTTCGTTGTCGCGTACTTTAATTATTGGCATATAAGTTATCTTTTTTAGTTTAAAAGTATTATTATAATATATAAATAGATGTGTTATCAATGTGTATTAATAGTTTGATAGTTTTTTTGAATGTTAAATAATTATTATACAAAAATTTTTTATTATGATATTTTAGTTGTAAATTTGTGTAAAGTTTGACAATAACAATGACATGTATATTAGGTATTGAAACATCATGTGATGATACTTGTGTTGCAGTATATGATACTAATAATGGTGTTATATTTAATCAAGTATATAGTCAGTCACAATTGTATAATTATTATGGTGGTATAGTTCCTGAGTTTTCAGCTCGAAAACATTTAGAAATATTAATAGTTTTATTAAAAAATATATTTAAAAAAGGTAAAATATCAAAGAATTTGATTGATGCTGTTGCATATACAGCTGGTCCTGGGTTAGTTGGGTCATTATTAGTAGGAGCATCAGTTGGTACTGCATTAGCGTATTCTTTAAAAGTACCAGTAGTGTTGGTGAATCACATGGAAGCGCATCTTCTTACTCCTATGTTAGAAAATATTAAACCTACGTTCCCGTTTTTAGCATTATTGGTATCTGGAGGACATACTCAATTAATTAATGCTTTAGGGATTGGAGAATATGAACTATTAGGTGAAACACTTGATGATGCAGTTGGTGAAGCTTTTGATAAAGTAGCTCAAGCTTTAGGATTAGGTTATCCAGGCGGATCAAATTTGTCAAAGTTGGCTCGATCTGGTATTCCTGGTACGTTTAATTTCCCTAGACCTATGATTAATAATTCAAATTTAAACTTTAGTTTTTCTGGATTGAAAACTTTTGTTTTAAACATTATTCAAAAAAACAATAATGATTTTCAAATTAAAGCTAACATTGCTAGAGAATTTGAGAATGCTGTTGTAGATTCATTAGTTATAAAATGCATAAGAGCGTTAAAGAAATTAAAATATACCACTTTAGTAGTTTCTGGAGGAGTTAGCAAAAATGATGTATTACGTATGCATATTAATAGAATAATTAAGCAATATAATTATAAGGTTTTTTATTCTCATCTAAAATATTGTTCTGATAATGCTGCTATGATAGCATATGTTGGCTCAATTCGTTACAAAAAATTTAAAAGTTTAAATTTAGAAATTAAAATTAACCCTAATTGGTCTATTGTTGATTTAGCTAAAATATAAATATTATAAGTGTACTTTATTATGTAATAAAAATATTTTAAAATTATAATTTAAGTTATAAGTATAGATTTAATTTAAAATTATTTTAAAAGTTGAAATTTTTATTTATAATTATCTTGAAATATATTGTATAAGGTCACGAATAGTGACAATGGTCATTTTTTTTAATTTAGAAAATTTTATTATATCAGGTACTTTAGACATAGTCCCGTTTCTGTTTGTTAATTCGCATATTATTCCAGCAGGTTTAAACCCTGCTAAAGTAACAAATTCGATAGCAGCCTCTGTGTGTCCAATTCTACCTAGAATTCCATTCTTATGTGCTTGTAGTGGAAAAATATGACCAGGTCGATTTAAATCACTAGGTTTAGCATTATCATTAATAGCTGCACGTATAGTTGTTAATCTATCTTTAGCAGATACGCCTGTAGATATACCTTCGGCAGCTTCTATTGTAACAGTAAAATTAGTGCCAAATTTGCTAGTGTTATTTTGTACCATCATAGGTAATTTTAATTGTTTTCTTTTTGATTCAGTGATACATAAGCATACGATTCCACTTCCGTAACGAATGGTTAATGCCATTTGTTCTGTAGTCATTGTTTCTCCTGAGAAAATTAAGTCACCTTCGTTTTCTCTATCTTCGTTGTCTAATACAATAATTCCATGACCGTATCTCAATGCGCTAATAGCATTTTTAACACGAGTTTTTGGCGTTCCAAATTGATCAAGTAAATTTTGCGTCATATTATAAACCTTAATTTTAGATAATTTATTGTATTTTTTTAATATTTTAAATTTAGTACGAGATAACATTTAATTATATATTTAATTCGATTTGAATAATAACACAACTTTAGATTAAATAATATTTTCATGTTCCTGATTAGCATAGAATAAATTATCAGGTAAATATAAAGTTTTTATAAATTATGTTTTTATATAAAAGATAGGTTTAGTTTTATGTTTTATAATTGTTAATATACAAATAATGTGAATGTATTTGTTACTTAATGATATAAGTATAGTTTTTGGTATTAACGTTGTTTTTCATGTTGATGTATTTTATTAATTTTTATCAGGAATAATAGCATATGAAAGTATATTTAGTAGGAGGAGCAATTAGAAACAAATTTTTAAATTTACCTGTTCAAGATAGAGATTGGGTTGTAGTTGGTGCTACTCCTGAAATTTTGTTAAGTTTAAAATTTAAGCAAGTAGGTAAAGGTTTTCCAGTATTTTTGCATCCGTATAGCAAGGAAGAATATTCGTTAGCGAGAGTTGATCGAAAAATAGGTGTAGGACATACAGGTTTTTCGTTTGATTATTCTAATAAAGTTACTTTAAAAGAAGATTTAATGAGAAGAGATTTAACTATAAATGCTATAGCTCAGGATAATAATGGAAATTATATTGATCCTTTTAAAGGTATACGAGACATAAAAAATCGTATATTGCGGCATGTTTCGCCAGCATTTAGCGAAGATCCTTTAAGAGTTCTTAGAATAGCAAGATTTTGTGCATTGTTTCATCATTTAGGGTTTAGAATTGCAACAGAAACTATGAAAATTATGTCTATTGTTGTGAAAAACAATGAGTTGTTAAATTTGACTAGAGATAGAGTATGGAAAGAGACTGAAAAAGCATTTAATACGGATAATCCTCATGTTTATTTTCAAGTATTGAAAAATTGTAATGCTTTATCAGTTATATTTCCTGAAATTAATTTAGTTTATCAACGTCAATATTATTGTATTGATAATATGTATCATAATTTTTATGATACCTTTGACATTTTTATGGGTTTAGCTGAACTTTCTAAAATTAGTAGAGATATAGATATTCGTTTTTCATATTTATTTTTTTGTATTAATCGAATGTTATTCATTGATACTAGTTCGTATATATTAGTTATTAATCAAAAAGAATTAGTTAGATATTTTAAAGCGTTGTGTCAGCGATTTTGTATTCCTGCTTATATAAAAAATGTATCTATTTGTTTTTCTAGATTTTATAAATTTTTGAGTGTAATTCATTATCAATCTTCAAAAGATATTATAATGTTTTTTTATATAATTGATGCATGGAGAAAACCTTATATGATAAGAAAATTATCGGTTTTAAATAATTTTTGTGTGAGTAGAAATGCATATTTTAAAAATATAACTTGTCAACAGTATCCAAGAAATTTTTTAAAATATGCTTTCAATGTTGCTAATAAAATATCTATTAAACCTATTTTAAAAATGGGGTTTTCAGGTTTACAAATTAAATATGAATTAATTCGTTTAAGAATTAATGCTATAGAAAATTGGAGACAGAATATTACGGTATATAAAAAGTGTTGTTTTTAATGCATGAAAAATAAATAGATTATTATAGATAGTATTGATCTGTAAATTATAAATGGAATTAATGAACAGTTTTTCATTGTGTTTAAACATCTTTTAATAACAATATTTGAGGTGATAAATGCAGATAAAAATCCTGAAAATAGCATTGGTATGTTATTTATAGATATGTCGTAAAAGTTGTTTATAACATCTAAAACACTTGCTCCAAAAAAAATAGGAACAGATAATATGAATGAAAATTCTACTGATTTTGATTGTTTTAATCCAGATAATATTCCTGCAGAAATTGTTGCACAAGATCTAGAAAATCCCGGCCATAATGCTAGGCATTGAAATATTCCGATAATTAATATTTGTGGTGTTTCTATATTTTTGTTAGAACTAATTTTAGTTTTTGAAATTTCAGTTAATATTAATAAGATTGTACCAAATATTAATGCATATATTATGCTATAAAAATTAGACAAATATTTAATATATTGATATATGCATAGTCCTATAAATATAATTGGGATATTTCCTAAAATAATATGATGATATATCAGATCATTTTTTTTGGTAATTTGTTTGCAGATAAAAATTTGTTCCAAAAATATAACAAATTTTTCTTTAAAATGTAATAAAATTGATAATGCAGCTCCGGTTTGAATAATTGTGTTTAGTATTTTAATTTCGTTGTTTTTCATTTCAAGGATGTTAGTAAATATTAGTAAGTGTCCTGAAGATGAAATAGGAAAAAATTCTGTAATACCTTCGACAATTCCAAGAATGATAGCATTAAATATATTAGTAGTCATAGTCATGTATGATATTTATGTTTTAGATATAATTAAATGTTTTTGAGTATTTATTTTTTGTAAATAGTTTTTTTAAGGTATTAAATAGGCAAAACGGAAGATAAATAAGCCGTTTCACCTATATAGCATATTTATTTTTGTACAGAAAAAATTACAGTTTTTCCAGCTATAACTGATCCAGTGTTTTTAGTGATTTTTTTAAATTTATCTATATTAGATATGATTACAGGTGTTAATGTAGATTTTACTAATTTTTTTAAAAAGGGTAAATCTATAAAAATGATTGGATCTCCTATTTTAACGGCGATGTTTTCTTCAGAGATTTTTTTAAAACCTCTACCCTTCAATTTTACTGTATCTATTCCAAAATGTACAAATAGTTCAATATCATCATCTGATTTTATTGAAAATGCATGTAATGTTTCAAATATTCGTCCAATTGTGCCATTTATAGGTGCTAGTAATATATTACTATTTGGTGATATAGCAATTCCATCACCTACTATTTTGTTTGAAAAAACTTCGTCAGGAACAGATTCTATTTCAACAATGTCCCCGGAAATTGGAGCAAAAATGTTAATTACATTATGAGATGATAAATTGTTTTTATTTTTAAAGAAATTAGAAAAAAATTTCATTATTTCCTCTATTTATTTTTATTATTAATATTAATAAATGTATTGATCGTATTATTAACTTCATTATAAGTTGGTTGTAAAAGTACTTTTTTTGCTAATTTTTTTACATCTAAAAAAGTGGATTCTCGAATTATTTTTTTTATTTTTGGTATTGTAGCTGCGCTCATGCTAAATTCGTCTAATCCCATTCCTAATAATAATAATGTAGCTTTTTCATCTCCAGCTAATTCTCCGCACATGCCAGTCCATTTACCTACTTTGTGTGAAGCATTAATTACTTGTTGAATAAGACTTAGAACAGAAGGGCTCATTGGGTTATATAGATGTGAAATCAAATCGTTTCCTCGATCTACAGCTAAAGTATATTGGGTTAAATCATTACTGCCAATACTAAAAAAATCAACTTCTTGAGCTAAGTGATGTGCAATTATAGCTGATGCAGGAGTTTCTATCATAATTCCTACTTCTATTTTTGCATTAAATGGTATTTTTTGATGATGTAATAATTGTTTTAATTTTTCTAACTCGTATTGAAGAGTGCGAACTTCTTCAACTGAAATAATCATTGGAAACATAATTCGTAATTTTCCAAAAGCAGATGCTCTCAATATCGCTTTTAATTGTGCATGTAAAATTTCTTTTCTATCTATGGCTATTCGAATAGCTCTCCATCCTAAAAAAGGGTTTTCTTCTTTAGGAATATTCATATACGAAATATTTTTATCACCACCGACATCCATAGTTCTTATGATAATAGATTTATTTTTCATTTCTTCAGCAATGGTTTTATATGTATTGAATTGTTCTTCTTCAGAAGGTAAATAGTTTCTATTCATAAATAAAAATTCTGTTCGATATAATCCTATACATTCAGCTCCATATTTTTTAGCGTTGTTAATATCTTGGATAGTGCTGATATTGGCCCCGATTTCTACTTTATGTTTATCTTTAGTGATAGCATATAAATTTTTTGATTCTATTAAAAGTTTTTTTTCTGATTCGTATTTTTTCTTTTTTTGTTTAATTCTGTGAATTTCTTCTAGAGAAGGATTGATAGATATTTTATTATTAATACTATCTAATATAATAAAGTCATCATTTTTTGCTTTTTCTGTTATATTTTTAGTTCCGACGATAGCTGGTAGTTCTAATGATCGTGCAATAATAGAAGTGTGTGATGTTTGTCCACCCAAGTCAGTAATAAATCCTAGTACTTTTTTTAAATTTATTTGTGCTGTTTCTGAAGGAGTTAAATCTCGAGCGATTAAAATTACTGGATTTTTTATATTGTTTAAATCTTTAATATCTATGTTTAATATGTTTTTTAGTAATCTATTACCAATGTCTTGAATATCTATAGCTCTGTTTTTTAGATATTCGTCATTTAGTTGTTCCAATGTTTTAGCGTGTTCTTCAATAATAATTTTTGTAGCGTATTCAGAAGAAATATTCCTATCTTGAATGAGTGAAATTATTTTTTGTTGAAATTCATCGTCTTCAAGTAGCATAATATGTCCTTCGAAAATATTAGATTGCGTATTTTCAAATTTTTGTTGTGTTTTATTTTTTATTTCTTGGAGTTGACAGATAGTTTTATTTTTTCCGTTAATAAATTTTTTAACTTCTTGATGAATATCTTGATTTGAAATTTTTTTGTAATTTATGGAAAGTATTTCGTTTTTAAGTAATAGAGCTTTTCCAAAGGTTATACCTGGTGACGCTAGAATGCCTGAAATCATAATAAAACCTCTAAAATAGAATAAGTAGTTGAATCATTTAGTTACAACAATTTTTGTTTTATCCAGAGACATTTCCGGATAGATAGAACATATTCCGGAAGTAATATTTTTTGAATTACTTCCGGTTAAGAAGTTTTTAATCTGTCTTTGTTTTTTTAAAGACATGATATTTTTTTATTTAAGCGTTGTTAGAAATTTTGCTAAATCTTCAACTGCTACTTTTTCATCTATACCATGTGCTGATATTGTAATTAAACTATTTTGTACTAATCCTAATGTTTGTAGTTTAAATAAACTTTTAGCGTTTGCAGATTTTCCATTAGAAATTATGTTAATTTCTGAAATAAATTTTTTTGCTTCCTTAACTAACAGTGCAGCAGGTCGAGTGTGTAATCCGTTAGGTGTTGTAATTTTAATGTCTCTCTGAAACATTTTTTCCTCTTTATTTATATTTTTGTGAAACATTTTATTAGTAGTACGTTTAGATTTTATGTATGAAAAGTATTAGTTTTGATTTTTTTACTGATTATTTTATGTATGATTAAAGATATTTTTTATTTTAATGAAAAATTTTTAGAATAATTATCAAAATTTGATTATTTTAAAAAAATTAGTGTAGAGTTATATATTTTATAATAGATTAATACTCTTTGTTTTAAAAATAAAAATTAATATTGGGATAATATTTTGTTTACAAAAATTGTTTAATTATTGAATTTTTGTATTGAATGTTATGAAATTATTTTACATTTAATTATAATTTCTTGTAGATGTTAAGGTGTCTTTTTTCTTTTTTGTTTTTAAGTTGTATTGTTATATTTTTATAGTAGTTTATAAATTCTGGTATTTGGTGATCATGTTGATAACGAGTTTGTGAATTAATAAGTTTTTTATTTTTTTAGTTTTGTAATAATTATATAGTTTAATTTTTGATTAACATTTTTATAAATAAGATTTATAATAGTAAATAGTACGTTTTAATTTTTTGTAATTATTATTTTAAATTTTAAGTCTAGAAATGTTTTTATGTATTTTAGGATACAATGAATTTTAATGTCATTAATAACAAATATTGTTTGGATTGCTTGTTATAACTACGTTTTAAATTTAATAAGTAGTTTTTTACATTTTATATTATTTTTAATTAGTAATTTTAAATTAATTAATTTTAGAAGTTTTTAATTTTTTGTAATATGTTTTTTTAGTGTATTTAGATAGTATGTGTTAATTTTGTTATTAAATTATATATTTTAAAGAGATATTAATTTTTACTAATAATTTTAGTTATTTTTATTATAGGTATGGATAACACTTTTATATTACATATTGTATTAGATATAATATGGTGTTTTTACATGTTATAATTAAGATTTATAAATATAATTTTAATTAAAAATAATTAGTGTTATTTTGTATAAGTATTTTTTAGAACATTTTAGATAAGTTTTGAACTATGTTATTTGAACAAAGTATTTTTTAGAAGTAGAGAACATTTATATATAATAAATGTTGCATATTTTAATATGCAGAATATATTTTTTTTGAAAGAATTTTTTTTAAAAGTAGAACAATAGCATTGTAATTAAATAAATTATGTAATAAAAAATTTAAATATAAGTTGCATGTTGTTTATAATTTTATGCTTTATAAAATAACTTAGATATAATACATTATTAGCGTAATAATTAATTATATAATTAAAAAGCGTATTTTTATATTGTTTAGGTAAATAAATTTTAGGTAGTTAATATGTTTTATTTTAGTATGGTAACAAAAGATATGACAGTAATTTTATAAATTCTATTTAATGGTATTATAGTTTTTTCAAGTTACCTGTTTTAAAGGTATTAAAAATAGTGTATTTTTGTGGTTATAATATACATTTATATGTATTTAATATATTTTTTTATAAAATTATAGTTTTGATTTATATAAACTTAAATTTAAAAATATTTTAGGTATATAGAAAAATATTATTAATTGGAAGTTGTATGAAGGATATTAAAAATTATATATTAAAATTACAAGATGAAATTCGTTATCATGCGTATTTGTATCATACTTTAAATTCTCCTAAAATTTCTGATGAAAAATATGATTTTTTAGTGATAGAATTGCAAAGATTAGAAAAAAAATGTAAATATAGTGTTAGATTTAAAGATTCTCCTACACAATCTGTAGGTTCAGAAAATTTACCTGAATTTAAGAAGTTTAGTCATATTACTCCAATGTTATCTTTAAATAATGTATTTATTAAAAATGATTTTTTAAAATTTTATAAAAAAATTGTCAATAATATTACAGTCGAAAAAATTTTTTTTTGTTCCGAATTAAAATTTGATGGTGTGGCTATAAATTTAATATATATAAATGGACTATTGTTTCGCGCTGTAACTCGGGGTAATGGTTATGAAGGTGAAGATGTAACAAGTAATGTTAATATGATTTCGTCTGTTCCTAAAAAGTTAATTGGTATAGATATACCTGAAACTTTAGAGGTAAGAGGTGAAATTTTTATGTTAAAAAGTGATTTTAAAAAATTAAATGTTCGGTTGACAAAATTTAAAAAAAAATTGTTTTCGAATTCTAGAAATGCTGCTTCTGGGTCTTTGCGTCATAAAAATGCTAAAGTAACAGAATTAAGAAGTTTGACATTTTATTGCTATGGATGTGGTTATTGCAGTTATGAAAATTTTACGGACAGTCACTTTTTGAGATTAAAAAAGTTAAAAAGTTGGGGTTTTCCAATCAGTGATTATAATTTTTTGCATTCTTCGTATGATGAAATATTGCGTTTTTATAATTTTATTCAAAATGAACGCTATTTTTTAAATTTTAATATTGATGGAATAGTGATTAAAGTTGATTCTATTTGTCTGCAAAAATCATTAAGTACTACGAGTAAAGCGCCTCGGTGGGCAGTTGCATATAAATTTTCTGATAAAATTAAAATAACTACAATAATGAATATTTTATATCAAGTAGGGCGTACTGGTGTAATTACTCCGGTAGCGCAAGTTACTCCAATATATATATCTGGTGTTTTAATAAAAAAAGTTTCTTTGCATAATTTTAATGAAATAAGAAGGTTAAATTTAAACATTGGTGATTCTGTTTTTATTAAGCGATCTGGCGATGTAATTCCTCACATAATTGAAGTTGCATCTAAATGTAAATTACAACGCAACGAAGACATTAGTATTCCTAAATTTTGTCCAGAATGTGGTTCAAAATTAAAGGTTGATAGTTTTAGTAATATTAAAATACGTTGTATGGCTGGATTAAAATGTTTAAGTCAATTTAAGAAGTTATTACATTATTTTTGTTCTAAAAAGGGATTAAATATTCTTGGTTTGGGTCCAAAAATTATAGATAAATTAGTAGATTTAGGTTATGTTAGTGATTTATCAGATATTTTTGATTTAAATGTATCGTTGTTAACTAAAGTAGAAAATATAGGTATAATAAAATCACAAAACATTATAAGATCTATCAATAATTCTAAGAATGTTAGTTTTTCAAAATTTTTATGTTCGTTAGGAATATTTGAAGTAGGAAGTATAGTAGCTAGGAGTATTTCTAATTATTTCTTTACATTAGATAAGTTTATGAATTCTTCTAAAGAAGAATTTTTGTTAATAAATGGGATTGGTGTAAATATAGCTGATAATTTATATAATTTTATTAATGATGAGTTTAATAAAAACATTATATTTAAGTTATCGAAAAAATTAAATATTTCTTCAGATATTAATGCTATTATTGATAATAATAATACCCTGTTTAGAAAGAAAATTGTATTTAGTGGTTCGTTTTCTAATTTTTCTCGTTCAAAAATTATAGAACTATCTAAAAAATTAGGAATAATAGTTGTATCTTCTGTTTCTAAATCAGTAGATTATATTATAATAGGTAAAAAACCAGGTAGAAAGCTAATAAAAGCTAAAAAATTTAGTATACCTGGTATATACGAAAAAGAGTTTTTAAATATAATTAATGTTTACTTGTAGTATAAATATTATTTTTTTTAGTGAAGCATTTATTTTGTTATATATGGGTCGTGCAGGATTTGAACCTGCGACCAATTGATTAAAAGTCAACTGCTCTACCAACTGAGCTAACGACCCAAAATTATTTTGGGTGATGACGGTCTCGAACCGCCGACCTTCTCCGTGTAAAGGAGATGCTCTACCAATTGAGCTAATCACCCTTTATATCTATCTATTGTAAAGATTAGAAATTTAGAGTCAATCTTTTTTTTTATAAAATTTATATTTATTTTCGGTTTTTACAAAATTTTTTTGTTTTTTAAAGTTTTCAAACATAAAATTTATTTGGAAATGTATGATAATTAAAACTCGATTTGCTCCTAGTCCTACTGGGCCTTTGCACATTGGAAGTGTTCGTACTGCTTTATATGCATGGTTATTTGCGAAAAGTATGAATGGGAAGTTTGTTTTACGAATAGAGGATACAGATAAACGACGTTCAACTAATGCTTTTACTTCTGAAATAATTAATAACTTGGAATGGTTAGGATTAAATTGGGATGAAGGACCATATTTTCAAAGTGATAGGTTAGAGTATTATAGAAATATTATTAAAAAGATGGTCGAAGCCGGTTTGGCATATAAGTGTTATTGTACTAATGATAGGTTATTAAAATTAAGAAAATTTCAGATATCATTAGGAAAAAAACCAAAATATGATCGTAAATGTCGATATCTTGTTAAAAAAGATATATTAAGCACTGATTATGTGATTAGATTTTGTAATCCTGATTTTGGATGTGTTACGTTTTGTGATAAAATTAGGGGAAAAATATCGATAGAAAATAAGGAATTAGACGATTTAGTTATTCAGCGAGCTGATGGTATACCAACTTATAATTTTTGTGTAGTAATAGATGACAGAGATATGAATATTACTCATGTAATCAGGGGGGAAGATCATATTAGTAACACGCCGCGTCAGATTAATATATTACGAGCATTAAATGCGAATATTCCTATTTATGCTCATGTTTCAATGGTATTATCTGAAGATAAACAAAAGTTATCTAAGAGAAATAATACAATTACTAGTATATCAGAATATCGTTTGTGTGGTTATCTTCCAGAGTCTTTATTAAATTATATAGTTCGTTTAGGTTGGTCGCATGGAAATCAAGAAATTTTTAGTATTTCTGAAATGATAAAATATTTTACGTTAGAAAGTCTTAATAAGTCTTCTAGTTGTTTAAATAAAAAAAAATTATTATGGTTAAATCGATTTTATATCAATAATTTGCCAGAAACAGTTATTAAAAAACATTTACAATATCAGTTTAATAAAAATAATATAGATTATAAGAATGATTCAGATTTACTTAAATTAGTTAAGTTATTAGGCTCTCGTTATTATACTTTGCAAGAAATTGTTGATTATTCTAGATGTTTTTATAATAAATCTATTTGTTTTAATTCAAATATAATGTCTAAACATTTAGATAATTCTTCTAAATTAATTTTAAAAAAAATATATGATAAATTTTTAGATTTAGAAGTTTGGAATGTAGAAGTAATACGTTCTTTGTTAAATAGCTCTGTATGCGAGTTACAAATAAGTTTTAAAAAAGTTTCTATGACTATTCGTATAGCTGTAACTGGACATGTTTTTTCTCCAAATCTTTGTTCTGTTATATGTTTCCTTGGAAAAAATAAATTTTTATTAAGAATAAAAGAAGCTTTGTTGTATATTAAAAATATGTGTTTCGAAGTATAAAGTTTTTTCAAAAGTCATTTTTTTATTTAAATTAATTTAGAACTGCTGTTTTAATTAAATTTTTAACTTTTATGGGGTTATAGCTCAATTGGTAGAGCGTTTGCATGGCATGCAAAGGGTTAGCGGTTCAAATCCGCTTAACTCCAAAACGATTAAATATATTAATTTTATTTTAGAAGATAAAATTAAATATAAATTTAAATTAAATTTAGTAACTTTTTTATAGGTATGAATTTTCTAAGTATTGTAATTTAGTTAATATATTAAAGTATATGATTAAATTTGCATATTCATTATTTCTTGATAACTTTCAACCAGTTTATTTTTTACTTGAACAAGAAATTGAATAGAAATAGATATTTTTTGTAAATCTACCATAATATCGTTTAAAGAACTATTTGATTCGTCTATTTGTGAATTATTTATTTTATCAAATATATTTCTTTCGTTAGCGCTTGTTTTTTTTAATGCATTAGTAAAATTTTCATAGAAATTTTTTGGGTGCGTTATTTTTTCTGTACTAAGATATGGTATTACATCATCAGAATATAAGTTATTGTTTATATTTTGT
The DNA here is from genome assembly GCF_000007725.1 of Buchnera aphidicola str. Bp (Baizongia pistaciae). Classification (NCBI taxonomy): domain Bacteria; kingdom Pseudomonadati; phylum Pseudomonadota; class Gammaproteobacteria; order Enterobacterales; family Erwiniaceae; genus Buchnera; species Buchnera aphidicola. The sequence continues at coordinate 75,485 of NC_004545.1, forward strand.
ATTTTCATAATTATTTCTTAATTAAAATTTAGAACATTTTATGATAGTAATGTAACATAAATTTTGTATTATTAATATATATCTATTCTTATGTAATTAAATTTTCATGTTTATAAATTATTTGGAATATAATATGTACTACTAAAGTTTTAGCAACATAATAAACGTTTAATTAAATATAGTTTTCGTGAAGGGAATATTTCATGAATATGGGCCGTACATCTAATTTAAATGTAAAAAATAGAGATTTAAAACGTAATTTTTTTTCGAATTTATCACTAAATGTTCGTGTTTTACTGTTGGTTTTTTTAATTACGTTAATAGTATTTTATATATTTTTTTTTAAACCTCTTAATTATTCTATTCTTTATAATAACTTATCTAATGATGATGAAAAGTCGATAGTTTCGCGGTTAATTAGTTTGAAAATACCATTTAAGTTTAATCAAAACCATTCTGAGTTGCTGATACCTAGTAATGCACTTAAAAAAGTGTATTTGGATTTAGCAGAGCAGGGTTTACCTAAAGAGAAAAAAGTTGGTTTTGAATTATTAGATACAGAAAAGTTTGGTTTAAGTCAATTTAATGAAGAAGTTAATTATGAAAGAGCATTAGAAGGTGAATTAGCAAGGAGTATTCAAAAATTAGAAAATATAAAAACTGCTCGAGTTCATATAGTATTGTCTAAATCTTCAGTTTTTATTCGTGAAAAAAAAATTCCGTCTGCTTCTGTAATATTAGAAATTAAACCAGGTCGTTATCTTAATTATAATCAAATTAACTCTATTTTACATATAGTCGCTCAAGGTGTGTCGAATTTACAAATTGAAAATATTACAATAGTTGATCAATTTGGGAATCTATTAAGTAGTATGAATGATTTGTATAATGATAGTTATAGTAACAATCAGTTAAAATATTCTAATGAAATAGAAACTGGTTACAAAAATAAGATCGAAAGTGTGTTAGTTCCATTAGTTGGTGTAAATAATATTCATGCACAGGTTACTGCTCAAATAAGTTTTGATAAACAAGAAAATTCAGAAGAAAGATTTACTCCTAATTATAGTAACGAAAAGCAATCTGTCCGTTCTGTTCAGAATAAAAAGAATATAGAATTTAGTGAAAAATATTCAGATAATTCTTTTTCTTCAAATCAAGGTGTTTTATCTAATAAAAAATTGAATGATTTATCTAATTCATCTTTGTTATTTAATCACAATAATATTCCTAATTTTTCAGAACAAGTCTCATCTACAAAAAATTCTAAAAGAAATTTAAGCGATGAATCTGTTATTCCACAATCAAGTACTAATCAGAATTATATTGTTAATTATGAATTAGATCATGTAATTTCTCATAATAAATTTAATGTGGGAAATGTTAAGCGTCTTTCGGTTGCAGTAGTTATTAACTATGTTAAAGATAAACATGGTAAGTTTGTTTCTTTAAGTACAGATAAGTTGAATAGTATTAAAAAATTGGTTTGTGAATCTGTTGGGTTTTCTCGAAAAAGAGGAGATAGCGTTTCTGTAGTTAATTTCAAATTTTCAACGCCAGAGGTTTATTTTCAATCTCCTCCCAGCAATTATAATAAATATATTTCATTTAATAATTTGTTTGAGTTTTTTTTAATATGTCTAGGTGTAATAATATTATGTTTGTTAATTATCAAGTTAAATTTTTTAAAAATATTATTTAAAAATAAAAAGCGGATAGATATTTCTAATAATTATGCAGTTAAGGACAATTTGACATCACAGAATAAAGGTGTAGAAGATGATAAAGAATTAAAAAAAAAATTGAGTAGCGTATTAGAATCTGATCCGAAAGAGATTGCTATGGTTATTCGAAAATGGATAAGTGGTTAAAATTATGAATTTAAATGGCGAACAAAAAAGTGCTGTCTTATTAGCATTAGTAGGTATAGATAAAGCTATAGAAATTTTAAAAGAACTTTCTATACAAGAAATTGAGAATATTGCTAAATGTATGTCTTACATGGATGTTATATCTAGTATAACTGCTGATTTAGTGTTATCTGAATTTTGTAATGAAGTTAGAATAAATAAGGATCAAAATATAAGTTTTATCAATAACAATTTTATTATATCTCTTTTAAAAAAAGTTCTAGGTGAACATCACGCTGTGTTACTTTTAGATAAATTTAAAAATCAAAAAAATATTTCAGATAATATAAAGAAGTTAAACTTAATTAATCCAGAAAAAATAGTAAGTTTAATTAAAGGTGAACATCCTCAAATTATTGCTACAATATTGATTTATTTAAATAGAAATCATGCAGCAAATATTTTATCATATTTTGAAGATAATTTAAGTTTAGATATAATTAGACGAATAGCTAATTTTTCTAGTTTAAAGAAATTAGGTCAAGAAGAGTTTGTTAAAATAATTGATAATTTAATAAATAAATATCAAAATTCTATGTTAAACCAACAAGGTATAGTTACTGCTGTAGAATTGTTAAAATTAATTAAGAGAGATCAGGAAACAAAAATTTTAACAAAAATGTTTTCATCAGATAAGGTATTAGCTAAACGAATTAAAACTAAGATGCTTGAGTTTTCGGATATTATAAATCTAGACGATGTATATATTCGGCGATTAATTAAAGTATTTCCGTTATATGAATTGTCTGAAATTATGAAGGTTGAAAAAGAAGAGTTTAAAAAAAAGTTTTATAAAAATATGTCTCTAGAAAATACAAATTTGATAAAAAATTATTGTTCAAAAAAAATATTTATTTCGAATGATTTAATACAAAAAAAAAGAAATAATTTATTAAATTCAGTCAAAAAAATTTTGTATAACAGCTAAGATTATTAATTATCGGGAACGTGTAAGATTATGTCTAAAAATTTTTTAAATAAAGCTTGGGAAAAATGGAATCCTGGAGAAATAGATACAACTACAAATATTACACATAATAATTTTAAAAAGTCAGATCAGGTAAGTAATTTTTCAAATACTTTTACTGCAGAACAAAATAATGATAATTTAAATAATATAAAAAAAAATGGTTATGAGGATGGTTTTAAAAGAGGTAAAAAGGAGGGTTTTGAAGCTGGATTCAAAAAGTCGTTTGCAGAGTTTGAGAAAAAAAATCGTGAAATTTTAAATAAAATGGAAGATTTTTTATCTAATTTTAGACAATCATTATCATTATTTGATGAAAAGGTTTCTTCTAAAATAATAAACACAGTTTTAAAAATTTCTAAGAAAGTTTTAGAGACTACTACATTAGCTAATGATGATTCTAGTTTTTTAAAAAAAATAGAAACAATATTTCAAGATCGGATGTTTTCTTTAGAAAATCCAAAACTATTTATTAGCCCGAATAATCAATTATTAGTTAAAAAGTATTTTGGTAAGATATTTAGTCAATATGGTTGGACAATTTGTTATAATCACTATATTCCTTCAGGAGAGTTTATAATTTCGTCAGGAGATACTATTTTAGATTCGACTTCTTCTACACGTTGGAACAAATTATGTAAACTAGTATATTTTCAGGAAAAACAATGAATTTACGTATAAAAAAGTGGTTGGAAAAATTAGATCAATTTGAGAAAATATTAGTGCATATGCCCAGTATAATGTATTGTGGTAAATTAATTGGAATTAATGGTTTGGTATTAGAAGTAAGCGGATTGAAATTACCAATTGGTACAATATGCATTGTTGAAAAAAATAATAGTATTTTAGATTCTGATATGATAGAAGCTGAAGTGATTGGTTTTAGACGAAATTTGTTGTTATTACTTCTTTTATCAAATGTTAGCGATTTAACTGCTGATTCTAAAGTTACGCCAAAAATTTTAAATGGTAGCTATTATAATATTAATAAACTACCAGTGTGTGATAAATTATTAGGAAGGATCGTAGATGGTTTAGGAAAACCATTAGATAATTTTTCCAAAATTGATAGTAAATATAATGTTTCATTAACTAATGTATCAATTAATCCTCTTCATCGTGAGCCCGTAACTCATGTTTTAGATACTGGTATACGATCTATAAATGGATTATTAACGATTGGAAGAGGACAAAAAATAGGTTTGTTTGCTAGTTCTGGATTAGGAAAAAGTGTTTTGCTAGGTATGATGACACGGTACACTCAGGCAGATATAGTTATATTAAGTTTAATAGGTGAGCGTGGAAGAGAAGTAAAAGAGTTTATAGATTCTGTGTTAACTGAAACTGTTTTATCTCGTTCAATAGTTATTTCTGCACCTTCAGAATCATCAGTGTTGATGCAAACTAGAGGTGCTATTTATGCTATGCGAATAGCTGAATATTTTAGAGATAAAAATTTTCATGTTTTGTTAATTATGGATTCATTAACTCGTTATGCGATGGCACATCGGGAAATATCTTTATCAATAGGTGAGTTACCTGTTAGTAAGGGGTACCCGCCTTCTGTTTTTTCAAAATTGTTTTCATTGATAGAGCGTGCGGGAAATGGAAAAATAAATAGTGGATCGATTACTGCTTTTTTTACAGTTTTAACTGAAGAAGAGGAAAGATATGATCCCATTTCTGAATCTGCAAGATCAATTTTAGATGGGCATATTATACTTTCTCGTGAGTATGCGGAATCAGGTCATTATCCTGCTATTAATATAGAAAATTCAATTAGTCGCGTTATGCCGAATATTGTAGATAGTTCTCATTATTCTTTTGCTTGTCATTTTAAAAAAATTGTATCGTTATATCAGCGCAATAGAGACTTAATTAATGTTGGTGCATATATTTCAGGAACTGACCCGGATTTGGATATGGCTATTACTTTAATACCTAAATTAAACAAGTTTTTACAACAAGGAATGTTAGAGAAAAGTAACTTTTTAGATTCTAAAAAAAGTTTATATAGTTTATTTAATTAATATAGTGGTTTATTTTATGTATAAGAAAAAACGATGTTTTACCTTATTAAAGTATTTAGACGTTAAAAGTAATTATCATATAGTTCTTAACTTAAAAAAGATATTATCTGGTATAATTCAAGTTAAAGCTCAACTTGATATATTAATGTCTTATCAGTGTGAATATTTAAAATGTTTAGATCAAGAACTTAAGTTTTATATTTCAGGTACCCGACTAGCTCATTATTATAATTTTATTGCTTTTTTAATAGATGGTGTCAATAAACAAAACGATACTATGTGTAAGCTTTATAAACAGTATAATGAGTATATATATTTATGGAAAAAAAAACAAAAAAAAATTAAAATGTGGAATAATATTAATTCTAGATTGTTATTAAATAGATTTAAACTTAGTCAGTTAGATGACCAAGATTTATTAGATTCATGTTGTACGTATAAATATCTATTAAAAAATGATAGAGAAGATACGGATTATGTTTAAAATTGAATATAACGTTTCAAGAAATAGTACTTCTGTACGTCGTGGTCAATTTTATTTAAATGCATTTCAGCTTAAAAAAGAATGCAATAATTATGTAGTTTCTAAGAATAAGAATACTTTTTTTCGTGATATGATTTTAAAAATGCAGCAAACTATAAAATTTAAAGATAACATGAAAAGTATTAATGATGATTATATTTATTTAAAAAATAATTATTGCCATAGTTATGGCATAAAAAATAAGAATTTTTGTTCTTTTGATTATTTTATTTTTAGTAAATTATTTATTATTAAAAAAACTAGTTCTTTTTCGAATTTATTTGTGTTACCTAAAATTTCTGAATTTTTTGTGCAAAAAAAATGTTTATTCATAGGTTTAAATAAATCTAAATATACTAATTTTTCATTAGGTCATAATATTTCTTCATGGTTTTATGATGACAAATTATGTTGTTTGTTTTCTATTTTAAATTTTTTAGCTGATACTTCATTGAATTCAATTTTTAGTCTAAATAGAAAACGTTATTATAGTATAATATATTCTTTAGATAGAGATAAAATTTTTAAGTTTGGTAAAATATATAAATTGTTTGATATATTTAAAAAAAAATTCATATTGTCATGTGATTATAAATTTTGGAAAAAATTTGTTTTTAAAAAAATGTTAGTATTTTTAAATAATAAAACTAAATGTATAACATTTATTTTAAATTCAAAACATTTAGGGTCTGTATTCATATATTTTAAGATAATTAATAATAAATCCATAATTTTAGATTTAGTAACTTGTCGTAATGAAATTAAAAAAATTTTTCAGTCTCATATTATTTATTTGAAAAATGTTTTAAAAGATTGCGGAATAGAAGTTAGTTCTATTAATGTGAGTAGTCGAGAAGAATTTTTAAATGCTGTACGAACAAATTATGATAGGAAGTTTGATAGTAAAATTCTTAATCATTATAATACTGTTATATCTAAAACAAAAAGTCATGCATTAAGATTTTATGAATTAGATAAAAACGATTATCAGTATAATTATAATAACATTAATATGTATGTTTAAAAAATAAAAAATTTATGGTTGTATTTATAATGTAGTTTATGTTGTTTTACTATAAATTTTAGTGTTTTTATTTTTAGTTTAAAAATATTTGTTATTTTAAAAAATATGAATAATTTAAATAATGTTGTTTTGGAGCGTATTTTATGCAAAGTGATGTTATTTCTAGAGTTAAAAAAATTTATATTAAAAATAAAATAGATATATCTTCAAAGATTTTTCCATATTATCAGACAACAGATTATTATTTGACTTATCATAATATGAAAGATCGTTTAGAAAATATGCATGAATGTTTTTTAAAACAATTTACTAAACATATTTCGGAATATTCAGATGTTGATTGTAAAATTTCTTTTTATAAATTTATAATTCAAAAATTTAAAAATATAAAAAAAAATATAAAGAATAATTCTATTTCAGATTGCTTTGAAATTAGTCCATATAAGAAATTAGGAATAATATTTGTTTCTGATAATATTTCAGATTATTTAATAGAATATTTATTTGGGGGATGTGAATTAAAAAATAGTTCAAATGGTTTATTTAAAAAGTTAACTTTATCTACGATTAACATTGTTAAAAAAATGTTTAAAATAATTTTAGAACAGTATTATTTTTTATGGAACAAAGTATCATTATGTAAAATGAAGCTTATTTTAAATCGTTTACAAAATTTAAATGAAATATCTAATGTTAATTTTATAAATAGTAAAGATACGTTTGTAACTTTTTTGTTTCGTTTAAGAATAGCAAATAAGTTTGGAATGTTAGGAATATGTTTACCAACTTCATTGTCTTTTCAATGTAATAATGAAGCTGATGTAAATAGTGTTCATAATGTTAGTCATATTAGTTATGATAATGTTGTTAATACTGAAATAAGAAAACGATTATTTCAAGTGATTGTTTATAATTGTAAAATAGTGTTAAAAATTGTATTAATAGAAAATTATATTACTCTTTCAAAAATTATAGCATTTAAAGTGGGTGATATATTACCTATTCATATGTTAGATAATGTTGTTGCATATTCTGAAAATGTACCAATTTTGATTGGAAAATATAAAATGTTTAAAAATAAATATGTATTTTGTGTTGTAGATTATTATAATTCAACTTTAAATTATAAAAATGGATAATATATTAGTGAATAATAAAAATAAAAACTTATTAGATTTAAATAAAGAAGATATAAAAAAATCTTGTGAAATCGAAGATAAAATTTTTCATAGCAAAACAGTTAATGATGTTGATTTGAATCTAAATTCTAAGAATGATATTTCATCTAAAATGAAATTTATAATGGATGTTCCAGTTCATCTTACAATTGAAGTAGGAACAGTTAAAATAACTATAAAAGACTTATTAGAACTGCGTTCTAAATCAATATTAGTATTAGATAAGCATGCGGGAGATCCTTTAAACATATTGGTTAATGGTTATGTTATTGCTACAGGAGAGCTAGTAGTTACGGAAAATAAATATGGTATTAGAATTATCAATATTATTGATAATTCTGTATTTAAAAAGCTTTAATTAAATAATTTATTATCAGGATAAAAATATTTTATTTTATAAAATTATAATCTTTTAATTTATGTTGATCGATATTATGTTTGAAAAAATAGGAATATCATTATTTGAGTTAGTGACATCAATTATATTTATTAGTTGGATAGTGAAAAAGTTTATTTTAGATAAGAATGTTATAATTCAATCGTATATGAAAGTAGAGTCTAAAATTTCTTTAGGATATAATGAAAAAATTATTATTGTTGATATTAAAGATGTTAGATTAGTTTTAGGTGTTACTTCAAAAAGAATTGTGCATTTATATACATTACCTCCAATTGTTTATAAAAAAAGTCAAGATTCTCTAATTAAATCTTCTAATGTTGGCTATAAGCGAAATAATTACATTAGAACTATGTGGAATAAAACAATGGTATATCAAATTGCTTCATTATGCGTATTTTTATTATTTTGTCCTTCTTATGCATATGCAGGTATTCCAGATGTGATTAGTCATACATCATCAGATGGTGGGCAAATTTGGTCCATTCCAATTCAAACGTTAGTTTTTATTACATCATTAACGTTTATCCCAACTGTTTTATTAATGATGACTAGTTTTTCTCGCATAGTTATTGTGTTTAGTTTGTTACGTAGTGCCTTAGGAACGCCATATTCTCCTCCTAATCAAATTTTAGTGGGTTTGTCTTTAATACTAACTTTTTTTATTATGGCGCCTATTTTTGATAAAATTTATCAAGATTCTTATTTACCCTTTAGCGAAGATAAAATTTCTATAGATACAGCAATTGTGAGGGGGGCTAAACCTCTTCATAAGTTTATGGTTAATCAAACTCGTCAAGTAGATTTAGAGTTTTTTTCAAAATTAGCTAATATTTCTACTTTTTCTCGGAAGGAAGAGATTCCAATGAGAGTTTTATTGCCGTCATTTATTACTAGTGAATTAAAGACAGCTTTTCAGATTGGTTTTACTATATTTATACCATTTTTAATCATAGATTTGGTAGTTTCTAGTGTACTTATGTCATTGGGAATGATGATGGTTCCTCCTTCTACTATATCGTTGCCTTTTAAATTAATGTTATTTGTGTTGGTTGATGGTTGGCAATTGTTGATTACGTCTTTAACTCATAGTTTTTATCATTAATTTTTATGATTTAGTTAAAGTAAAATAATTTTGATTATCTAATAATTACATTTTATTGTTATTTAAAAGAGAATTCTAATTCCATGACTATTGAATCTGTAATGAGTTTATTTTATGATGCTATGAAAGTAACGTTAATGATTTCTTTACCCTTATTATTGTCAGCGTTATGTTGTGGTTTAATTGTAAGTATTTTTCAAGCTGCCACTCAAATAAACGAACAGACGTTATCTTTTATTCCTAAAATAGCTGCAGTATTAGTATCTATTGTTATTTTTGGTCCATGGATGTTAGTTATATTATCAGATTATACACATACTTTATTTTATAATTTGTCTTATATTACTTATTCATAATGTTCCAGTTTAATTTTAATGATTTTATATTATTTATTTATAATTTATTTTTTCCAGCTGTACGTATTCTTGCGTTATTTTCTACGGCACCGTTATTTAATAGTAAATTTATTGAAAAAAAAATTAAACTGATAATGGCTTTTGTTATTAGTTGGATTTTTTCTTCTTTTTTACCAAAGGTAAATATAGCTATATTTTCTGTTGACGGAATTTTAATTATTATCGAACAAATGTTAATTGGTATATTATTAGGATTAACCATGCAATTGATATTTTCTTCTATTTTTATGTCTGGAGAAATAATTAGTTTACAAATGGGTTTATCATTTTCTTCATTGTTTGATTTTAATAGCCGTTCTAATTTGTCTGCTTTGTCACATTTTGTTCATATTTTTTTATTATTATTATTTTTAGAATGGAATGGTCATATTTGGATGTTGTCTGCTTTATTTGACACTTTTATTACTATACCTATTCAAAAAATATATTTAGATCCTAATATTTTTTTAAAGGTAGTAAATTTTTCTAAATATATTTTTTTTGACAGTATAATGTTATTATTCCCAATTATTATTGTTCAATTATTATTGAATTTATCTATTGGAATTTTGAATCGTGTAGCTCCTCAAATTTCTATTTTATCTTTAGGATTTACTGTTACTTTATTAGTTGGAATAATTTTGTTATATTTTTTTATTCCAATTTTTCCTTCATCTTGTATTGTAATTTTTCGTCGTTTACAGAGTTTTGTATTAACTTTGTTTAATAGTTAAATATAAATTAAATTATGTAAATGTGGTTTTTAGGGAATTTGTGAATAAATTAGTTTTATTTATAGGTAAGAAAATATAAATTGTATTTGAAGTATTGGAAATGTTTTATATTAAGAAATAATATTAAAAATTTTTAAATTTTTTCTTGTAATATTATATTAAAAATTTAATGTATAATGTTAATAATCAACTCGATAAAATTTAGATTTATTAGGATGTTAAAAAGAATTGTTTTTATGTGTAGTTTAAGTAGAAGACAATATAGTTTTTTAACATTTATATTTTTAAATAGTAAGGAATTTAAAATTCCTTACTAAATAAATTAATTTAAAATTTGTTTAGTAAAAATTTTTAATGTATAAACATGTATTTTAATTTTAAAAATTTTTAATTTATTTTATTTTTGCTTCTTTATATAAAACATGTTTTCTAATTTTAGGATCGTACTTTTTTAATTCTATTTTTTTGGATGGTGCTTTTTTATTTTTTGTAGTAGTGTAGTAATGTTTACTTCCTGAAGAAGATATTAATTTTATTTTTTCTCTAGAGCTTTTAGCCATACTTGTTTATTTATATACCTTTGGATTGTAATTATTTAATTTCATTTGTGTAATTTTTTTATTTTAAGCGAATTTAACCCTAATTTGTCTATATTTCTCATTCCTTTAGCAGATACTCTTAGTATTATAAATCTTTTTGTTTTAGGGTTCCAAAATTTATGAAAATGTAAATTTGGAAAAAATCGTCTTTTTGTTGCATTCATGGCATGTGAGCGATTGTTTCCGGTAATAGGTTTTTTCCCAGTTATTTGACATATTTTTGACATTTTTTTCCTAAAATAATTTATGTACATTATAAATTTTTAATGATATTCATTAAATATGACTTATAAGAAATGTATTAGTTTCGTATATTTATATACTATTTTGAAAGTTGTAACAATCTTTTTAAAATAAAATTTTTGAGTACGATTCAGTATTTAATGATATTACTTTTTTAAAAGTATGGATAAACTTTATGTATTAGTTGGATTTATTTTAATGAATATTTTAAAAAAGGTTTTTTTATCCACAATTTTTGTTAGTATCATATTTTGTTTGGGGATTTTATTTTTAGTTAAAAGTAATTTGGGATTACGCACAATATTTTTTTTATCGCATTATTTAGTACCAGAATTAGAAGTTGATCAATTAATTGGAACATTAAATAATTTTAAATTAATCAACGTAAAATATAAAAGTAAAAATATTTTACTTACAATTAAAGTACTTCAGTTAAATTTTATTGTGCATATTTTTAAAAAATTTTATATTGATGTTAATTTAGTTACGTGTAAAAACGTTAATTTTTTTATAAAAAATATAAATGATGTCAATTTTAAAACAAATGGTGTTTTCCCTTTAAATTTGAAATCGAAATTTTTTTCGTATTTTTTTATTTTTTTTAAAGATATTCGTTTTTACAATTTTACTGCAAATGTTGATGGTGTTGAATTATTCACAAATTTTTTTTCTAGTAAAGGATATTGGAATAAACAATTTTTAGAATTAGAATTTTTTAAAACAGATGTTGTTAGTATAAACAATTTCTATTGTTTTGACAGTACTAATAATTACTGTCGATTTAATAGTAGAAATTTTTTAGTTTGTTGTAGGCAGTATTTAAAAATGTTATTTAATTATTTTAAAAAAGGTAATTTTGATACTTTTGTTAACATAGATATTGCAAATTTTTCATGCAATAAAATTTATTTAGAAGATAATAAAAATATTTCTATATCGAAATTTTTTATAAATTTTAGAATATTTAAAAATAGTGTCAATATAAAAAGATTATTTTTTGTTTTTAGGAGAATGTTTAAAGTACGTATTAACGGGTTTATAAATATCAATCAAAATTATATTAATTTAACGATTAATTGTGTTAATAAGAATGAGATATATGGTAGTAGTTCTAATATAAAAATAATAATTCATGGATTGTGGTTATCAATTTTAAAGATAAATTTTTATATAGATAAAATTAATATTAATTTTTTAATAAAAAGAATTTTAATGCCCGAAAAGTTGATATTTAAGTGCAAATTACGATTATCAAACTTAAATTCTTACATTCATAGAAAAAATTTTTCGTATTTAAATAATTTTAAGTTAGAGATATTTACTAATTCTTCAGAATATTTTTTTCAAAGTTATAGTGTGTTAAATATAAAGGATGTTTTTCCTATAAAGTTTTGTTTGTTAGGGATAGGAAATTATAAAAATATATTTTTAAAATTGATAAAGTTTAGGATATTTCAAAAAAAAATTTTATGTAATTATGAATGGAAATACTGCAGTAATAGAGATTTAGTTCAAAAATTTTTATTAAACAAATTTTTTGATAACTTAAAAAAAACAAAATTATTAATAAATATTAAAAAGATTATTTTAAATAATGATTTTAATGAAAAGATTTTATTATTAAGTTCAAATTTTCTAAATATTCGTGATAAATATATTTTTACAGATGTGCATATAATTTCTGGAAAGAATAGTTTTTCCATGCGAAGTGATTTTAATAGTTTTTTAAATTTAAATGTATTTTTTAGTATAAAGGACTTAAAATTTTTTTTTCCAAATTTTGATGGGAAATTTGATATTGATGTAAAAATTTTTAGATCTATAAATTATTATCATGCTATATGTAAGTTCATAGGAAATAAGCTAGATTTTAACATATTTAAAATTGTTAATATTAAATTTTTAATTGATATAAATAGTAAAGATTTTTTAAATACTATTTTTTTGTCAGTAACAAAATTATTTTTTGGGAATTTATATGTTAACCATGTATTTTTTAAAATAAAAAATGAACATGATAAGCGTTATTTAGCAACGATATGTTTATCAAGTTATAATAATTTTATGCGTTTAATTTTAGATAAATATTTTAATATTAATGTTTTTATTCAAACAAATGTTTTAAGAAAAATTAATTATTTTAAATTTTATTTAGACTCTAATGTTAATAAAACAGTTTTTGCACTTATTTCTTATCTTTTTTCTAATTATTATAAAAAAATTAATATAAATTATGTCTCTTTTTTTAAACATTCTATTAAATCTAAATTTGTAAAGTTTTTAAATAAATTTATTTATGTTAAGCAAATTTTTTAATCAATTATTTGAGTTTTGTAACACAAAAAATATTCTAAGTATTGATTCTATTTTATTAATTAACGCTAAATTTAGTATAAATCTAAATAATATCATGAAATATGAATTTTCTTTTCTTATTGATGTTATTAATTATGACGCATTAAGCGAAAAGTTTCGTTCAAGGTTGCAAATTAAAAATATTGGTAATAAATCTAAAGTATTATCAGGAGTTATAAATTTTGATAATTATAAATTAGATTTTTTTAACAGTACAACATTTTTTTAAAGCGTGTGCATCTTCTATATACATCTGTAAAGAATGATTTAAAATTTGGGAATAATAAATATTTTTGTATCGTAATAGATAATCTTCAATGGAAAAATTTTTTTATTAAAAATATTGTTTTTTTAGATGTGTTAAATTTACACAATATTATTATAAAAATTGATAAATATAATGTTGAATTTAGATGTTTATTAGAAATAAAAAATCGTGTATCTATGTTTTTAAAATTGAATTATTTTTATAATATTTCTGAAATGAATTGCGATAGACTATATGTTTTAATTAGTAATTTTAAGATAAAAATGTTTGTATTGTATTATAATAATTTGTTTAAGATATTAAAAACATGGAATTTTTTCTTCATATGAACAAGAAAAGTATGTTCGTTGTTCTAAATTTAACATGGATAAATTTATTCCTTTAGATATGAAAATTTTTGTTAATGTGAATCGTAATTTTTATATTAAATGTTTAGGTATTGAAATAGGTATGTATGATTTTTTTAAAAATTTAAATTTCTTTTTAAAAAATTTTGTTTTTTTAATTAATGAATAAGAATTATTTTTTTTAATTTTTTTGCATAAAAAGTATTATTAAGAAATTGTTAATCGGGCTAATTTTATTGTATATTATTAAAATTTTTATATCAAAATTTATTATTTAAATTTTAAATTTAGTTTTAAACAATTAAATTTTGCTCTCCGTGTCAGGAGAGCTCTTTTGTTTATTTGTGAAATTTTTCGCACGCAGAAAGTATTATTTTTTCTGCATTTTTTTTATTTTCCCATCCTATTATTTTTACCCATTTATTATTTTCTAAATTTTTATAGTGTTTAAAAAAATGGATTATTTGTTGTTTTAGTGTTGGTGATAAGTGACAAATGTCATTTATGGAAGAATATTCTAGACATACTTTAGGGTGAGGGATTGCAATAATTTTGTAATCTTCTCCAGATTCATCAAACATATTTAGCACACCTATAGGTTTACATCTTATAATTGATCCTGGTAGTATAGGATATGGTGTGTGTACTAGGACATCTAGTGGATCTCCATCATTAGATTTAGTTTTATTAATAAAGCCATAATTACAGGGATAAAACATAGGAACAGGTATAAATCTATCTACAAATAATAATCCTAGATCCTTGTTAACTTCATATTTTATTGGATTAGAGTGCGCAGAAATTTCGATAATCACATATATGTCTTCAGGAATATTTTTTCCAGATAAAACTGTATTTAAAGTCATTAAGGACCTCTTTTTTTTAACAAATTAATTTTAAATTTCGTATTGATATTTTTGAAAATGTATTTTAACTATATTATTAAAACAAGTAGTTTTAGAGATTTTAAGGAATTTAACATGATGAAATTAAGTGATATAACTACGCAAGAAAATGATTTAAAAAAAATTGTTGAGTATATTTTGAATTTAGCTGCGAATCATTCGGTTTTTTCTGAAGTTGTTATTGAGAAAAATTGTGGTGTTGACGTTTTAATACGAAAGAATTCAGTTAACTCGATTGAATTTAATAAAAATAATATTTTAACAATTACAGTTTATAAAAACAATAGAAAAGGTATGGTTTCTTCTACTGATTTAAGTTTTAAATCTATACATAATGTTTTTAGTTCTGTAATGGGGATTGTTTTTTATTCTTCTCCTGATGAATTTTCTGGTCTACCTGATAGAAAATTATTAGCTATAAATAAGGTAAAAGATTTAGATTTATATCATGATTGGGATTGGAATATTAATCATGCTATAGAAATAGCTAAATTATCTGAAAGAGAAGCTTTTAAAGAAGATAAACGTATTATCAATAGTGAAGGATCGTGCTTTAATAGTCTTGTGCGAACACGTGCATTTGGAAATAGTTTAGGTATGATTGAATGTTATAGTACTACTTTGTATTCTACATCGTGTTGTGTTATTGCTGGTGATAATGGTGATATGCAAAGAGATTTTTCTTTTTCAGTATCAAGAGATATGAATGATTTAAATTTACCTGAAAAAGTAGGTCAGGATAGTGCAAAAAAAGCATTGTCTAGATTAAATTCTAAAAAGTTATTAACTATGAAAACTTCTGCAATTTTTTCTTCAGAAATTGCTTTTGAATTTTTTATTAATTTTGCAAAAGCTATTAATGGTAATAATGTTTATCAAAAATCTACTTTTTTATTACATAGTTTAAATACACAAGTATTTCCAAATTGGTTGACTATTGAAGAGCGGCCTCATATAAAGAAAGGATTATCGTCTAAATGTTTTGATGCTGAAGGTGTTATGACGAAAACAAAAAAAATAGTTAATAAAGGTATATTAAAAACATGGTTATTAGACACTTATTCTGCTAGAAAAATTAATTTGGTTAGTACAGGTAATTCTGGAGGAATACATAATTGGTTAATTTTAGGTAATTCTAATGAAGGATTGCAAAGTTTATTAAAGTCAATGAATACTGGTTTATTAATAACTGAATTATTAGGACAAGGAGTGAGTATTACTACTGGGAATTATTCGCGTGGAGCAGTAGGATTTTGGGTAGATCAAGGAGTAATTAAATATCCAGTTAATGAAATTACTATATCTGGAAACTTAAAAAATATGTTTAAAGATATTGTATCTATAGGAAACGATATAGACAAACGTCATAGTATACAATCTGGATCAATATTATTGTCTCAGATTCAGGTTTCTGGAATATAGCATGTGTGTTGAAATATTTTTTTGAGTATTTTGGGTTTATTTGAGTTTTATATTAAATTTTTTTTATGTATTTTAAAAATAGTTTTAGTTATTATTTAAATATGTTATTAATTAATGAAGCTGACCTATAAGCCGGGTTCAGTATTTGACAGTCATTTATCTAGACTAATAATTACTCATTAGTTCAAGCAGCCTACCCGAGTATTAAAAATTGGGCGAATACTCTTATTTGGCCTTGCTCCAAGGTAGAAGTTTACCTAGTCAATACTTGTTACCAAGTATTCGGTGTGCTTTTACCACACCTTTTCACCCTTGCTAATTCTAATTTTTAGCGGTTTATTTTCTGTTGCACTAGTCGTGAACTTACGTTCCCCAGATGTTATCTGGTACCTTTGCCTCTTGGAGTCCGGACTTTCCTCTTCTATGTATTTTTCATAATAGCAGCGACTGCCCGGTCAGCTTCAATGTTTTAATATTAATGAATATCATTATTTTTTGATATTGTATTATTAATTGCGTAGTTATACAAATAATTTTTCGGTAATTTATATATTCCTGCAGTAATTTTTATTGCTTTGTTAAATGATAAATGTGTTTTTAATATTTTTAAAGTTTTTAATACTGCATCTGAAATTAAATTGGTATTTTTGTTGTTATAACCTGAGATTATAATTACAATTTCCCCTTTTTTATAAGTATAATTTTGTTTTAGCCATATGAGTATATTATATGATGTGTTTTTTTGAATTATTTCCCATTTTTTAGTTAGTTCTTTGGCAAATGTTATAATTCGTTTTGGTCCTAGTATATTTATTATATCTGTTATGCTTTCAATAATTCTATGTGTAACTTCAAAAAATATTATGGTTCTTTGTTCTTCTTTTATTTGGTTTAGAATTTTACATCGCGAGTTTTGTTTAGATGGTAAGAAACCTTCATAACAAAATCTGTTAGCAGGTAAACCGGAAGCAATTAATGCTGTAATTGCCGCACAAGGACCTGGTATAGGAACAATTTTTATTATATGGTTATAACATTCGTTTATTAAATAGAATCCAGGATCATTGATTAATGGTGTTCCTGAATTTGAAATTAACGCAATGTTTTTTTTATTTTTCAATTGAATAATTAAAGTTTTACTTTTTATTTTTTCGTTATCTTTGTTTAGAGATGTTGTTCTTGTAAGAATATTGTAATGTTTCAGCAATATTTGTGAATGAAATATGTTTTCAGCAGCTATCAAATCTACATGCTGTAATATATTTATAGCGCGATATGATATGTCATTTAGATTTCCAATTGGCGTAGGTACAATGTACAATATTCCAGTTTGTTTAATGTTTTTAGCATTCATAGTGTTTTATAATATCCTAATAGTGTTGTTTAGTATGATTTTTGTAGTAACTATTATAAATAAATATTTAATTATTAATTTTAAACTTTTTACTAAATTTTTTATATAAAGAAGAATGTTAAAATATAATTCAAAATGTAATATAATATTGTAAATTGCGAGTAATTATATTAGATGGGAAAATTATTATACGTTAGAAAGTATTTAAAACATAAACAAATGCTATGAAATAACACTACTTTATGATAGGAGAATGTTATTACCGTTTTAATTAGGATTATTGGTGATGAAAAGAGTCGTAATTACTGGATTAGGTATAATTTCTAGTATTGGGAATAATAAGATAGAAGTATTAACTTCATTGTTAGAAACTAAATCGGGTATTTCTTTTTCTAAAGAAATGGAAAGATCAGGTATGCGTAGTCATGTATGGGGAAATATAAAATTAGATAATTATCAAGAAAATATTGATCGGAAGATATTTAGATTTATGAATGATGCTTCAATTTATTCATATTTATCTATGAAACAAGCTATTGAAGATGCAAAACTAACTTCTAAGATGTATCAAAATAATCCTAGAGTAGGTGTGATTATTGGTTCAAGTAGTGGTTCTCCTAGATGTCAAATCAATGGAGTTAGTATTATTAAAAAAACAAAAAGGTTAAAATCTGTTAGTCCATATACTGTTATTAAATCTATGACGTCTAGTATATCTGCGTGTTTATCTACTTTGTTTAAAATTCAAGGAGTGAATTATTCTATCAGTTCAGCTTGTGCGACTTCAGCACATTGTATAGGTAATGCTATGGAATTAATTCAATTAGGTAAACAAGATTTAATATTTGCAGGAGGTGGAGAAGAATTAAGCTGGGAGTTAGCGTGTGCTTTTGATTCTATGGGTGCATTATCTACCATGTATAATTCTCAACCTATTCTATCTTCAAGGGTGTTTGATTATTATAGAGATGGTTTTGTAATTTCGGGAGGGGCAGGAATATTAGTGGTTGAAGAATTAAATTATGCATTGTCGAGATCAGCTCATATTTATGCGGAAATTGTTGGATATGGTACATCTTCGGATGGTTATAATGTGGTTGTACCGTCTGGAAATGGAGCTATGCGTTGTATGAATATTGCTATGAGTAACATACAAGAACCGATTGATTATTTAAATGTTCATAGTACTTCCACTAAAATAGGTGATTTAATAGAATTAAATGCTATTCAACAGGTTTTTCGTAAAACAAGTATTCCTATTTTGTCGTCTACTAAATCTATAACTGGTCATTCTTTGGGTGCATCAGGAGTTCAAGAGATGATTTATAGTTTGTTAATGTTAAAGTATAACTTCATAGTTCCGAGTATTAATATATTTAAATTAGATCCTAAAGCTAAAAACTGTAATATATTAACTACTATGATGAGGAAAGAATTGTCTATAATTATGTCAAATAGTTTTGGTTTTGGTGGAACAAATGTTTCTTTAATTATTAAAAAGTTTGTGTAATAAAATTAAGTTATTTAATATTTAATATTTCGAGAATAAAAAATTTAATTATTACTTTTTTAAGACAAATATTATCTTAAAAATGTTTAATTTTACAGTAGTAGTTTTAAATTAATATTTGTTTTAGTAAATTTAGGATTAGTTTGATACAATAAGGTTAAGTTATTTTGAAATTAATCAAGTATAAAAAATGTGAGAATATGTTTACTTTTTATATGGTATTTTTGTAAAGAATTTATTATTAAAGTATTTTTAAGTATTACAATATGGAAAGATATTATAAATAATATTTAATATCACGAAAAGTAGAAATTTAATATTGCATATTAAGTTTTAGACAATAAATTTGAAAATGATAATTTATTTTAAAAAGTAGTTTTAAAAATTTTATAATATTAAAAGATATTTTAGTTTTAAAAGATATTTATAAATTATGATTTGTTAGTTTTATATCAAATTTTATATTTTAATTAATAAAATTAATAATAATTTGTATTAATTTTTTTGAGTAATTAGATTAATATTTTAATGTTTGGAATATTAATATAAAAAGTCAAACTTTGTATAACAATTTTATTGTTGTGATTACATTTAAATTTTTATAATTTTAAGGAACGAAAAGATTGAATCAATTAGAATGTTTAAAAAAATATACGGACATTGTTGTAGATAGTGGAGATTTAGTATCTATCAATAAATTTAAACTAGGAGATGTGACTACAAATCCTTCGCTTATTAGGCAAGTAATGAGTTTGCAAAAATATCAATATATCATATATGATTCGATACGTTATGCGAAAAAAAAAGGTGGAAGTCATAAATTTAAGCTTGAAAATGCTATTGATAAGGTATCTGTTATTTTAGGTTCAGAAATTTTAAAAAATATATCAGGAAAGATATCAACTGAAATTGATTCTCGGTTGTCTTTTAATACTAATTTATGTATTGAGAGAGCAAAGAAACTTATTTCGATGTATGAAGAACATGATATTCATCGTGATCGCGTATTAATTAAATTGGCTGCTACTTGGGAATCTGTTTCTGCTGCTAAGGAATTAAAAAAAGAAAATATTCAATCTAATTTAACGTTATTATTTTCGTTTGCACAAGCAAAAATTTGTGCAGAAGCTGGAGTATTTTTGATTTCTCCATTTGTAGGTCGGATTTATGATTGGTATAAATCTAAATCCTTAATAAAATCTGCTATGATCGATGATGATCCTGGTGTAAATGCGGTTCGAAAAATTTATCAGTATTATAAAGAATATGGATATCATACAATTATTATGGGTGCTAGTTTTAGAAATGTAGATCAAGTTTTAGCGCTATCTGGATGTGATCGGTTAACGATTTCTCCAAATTTATTGCACAAATTACAATTAAGTGATGATTTGGTAATTCGAAAATTAATACCTCCTAAACATAAGAAGTTACAACCTGTTTGTATGTCTAAAAGTGAGTTTTGTTGGTTTCATAATGAAGATGCTATGGCTGTAGAAAAGTTGTCTGAAGGTATACGTCAATTTGGAAAAGACCAACAAGAATTGGAAAATATAATTAATAATAATTTTTAAAATGTTTGTGCGCAATTTTTAATTAAATATAATATTATAAATTTTATATATTATAGTGATCGTAATTTTTTTGTTTGTGTTTTTTGGAGGATATAGTATGTGCTTGCGTAGGAAATTAGCAAATGCAATTAGAGCACTTAGTATAGATGCAGTACAAGAAGCGCAGTCTGGTCATCCAGGTATGCCTATGGGTATGGCTGATATTGCAGAAGTATTATGGAGAGAATTTTTTAAACATAATCCTAAAAATCCATTATGGAATAATAGAGATCGCTTTATTCTTTCAAATGGGCATGGATCCATGTTATTATATAGTATATTGCATCTTACTGGATACAAACTGTCTATTGATGATTTAAAAAAATTTAGACAATTAGGTTCTAATACACCTGGGCATCCTGAGATAGGAAGTACTCCTGGAGTTGAAATGACAACAGGACCATTAGGTCAAGGTTTAGGGGCTGCTGTAGGGATGGCTATTGCTGAACGCACATTAGCGTCAACTTTTAATAAACCTAATTATGACATTGTAGATCATTATACTTGGGTATTTGTAGGTGATGGATGTTTAATGGAAGGGATATCGCATGAAGTATGTTCTTTAGCTGGGACATTTGGATTAGGTAAGTTAATTGTATTTTATGACAGTAATGGAATATCAATTGATGGTAAAGTAGAAGAATGGTTTACTGATGATACGGAAAATCGTTTTAAAGCATATAATTGGCATGTTGTTTCTAATGTAGATGGTCATGATTATCGTTCTATTTCTAGCGCAATTAAAGATGCTATATTGGTAAAAAATAAACCATCTCTTATTATTTGCAAGACTATTATTGGATATGGGTCACCTAATAAGTCAGGATTAGAAACATCTCATGGAGCGCCCCTAGGAGAAAACGAAGTATTGTTAACTAAACAAAAATTAGGATGGACTTACCCTCCCTTTGTAATACCTCAAGACGTTTATGATCATTGGAATTTTAATCTTCAAGGAGTAATTTTAGAGAATGAATGGAATAAAAAATTTCAGGGCTATTATAATAAGTACCCCGATTTAGCTAATGAATATTTACGACGTATAAGTAAGAATGTTCCAGACAAATTTGTAGATAATTTTAATAAATTCATCAAAGAATTATATTTATGTCCTAAAAATATAGCTACTAGGGTTGCGTCACAAAATGTGTTAGAATTTTTAGGAAAATCGTTACCTGAGTTAATTGGTGGATCTGCTGATCTTGCTCCAAGCAATTTAACTATGTGGTCGAAGTCTAAATCTATAAAACAAGATATATCAGGTAATTATGTGCATTATGGTGTTCGCGAGTTTGGTATGACAGCAATTTCTAATGGGATAGCGCATTATGGAGGGTTTATTCCTTATGTTGCAACGTTTTTAGCGTTTATGGATTATGCGAGAAGCGCGGTTCGTATGTCTGCACTAATGAAAACTCAAAATATTTTTATATATAGTCATGATTCAATTGGATTAGGAGAAGATGGTCCTACTCATCAGCCTATAGAACAGCTTTCTGCATTACGTTTTATTCCTAACGTTAATGTATGGCGACCATGTGATCAACTTGAAACAGCTATTGCTTGGAAAAATGCTATAGAAAGAAAAGATGGACCTACAGCATTAATTTTATCACGTCAAATTTTATGTCAAATAGATCGCAGTCAGGAACAGATTAATGATATTTACCGTGGTGGATATATTGTTAATACAACAGTACGTAGTCCTAAGGTTATCATTGTTGCTACTGGATCAGAGGTTAAAATTGCATTAGATGTTTCCAATATTTTATTTAAAAAGGGTATTTTAGTTAGAGTAGTGTCTATGCCATCTACTAATGTATTCGATCAGCAAGATAATGATTATAAAGAATTCATTTTTCCTAGATGTCTTGTACATCGTGTAGCGATTGAAGCTGGAATATCTGATTTTTGGTATAAGTACGTTGGATTAACAGGTTGTATTATTGGAATAGATACGTTTGGAGAGTCAGGATCTTCTGATCAATTATTTAGTAAATTTGGGTTTAATTCTGATATAATTTCTGAAAAAATAATTTCTTATTTAAAATCGTCATAAAAATAATATATTTTCTATGAATAGGGGTTATTTTTCAGCCCCTTTAAAACTATAAGTTATACTTAACAATTGTTCGTTGAATAAAATTGTATTTTTAAAGTGTTTTGTTTTTTTATGTTATATTTTATTATTTTTATAGTTCATTTATTTTTTTAGGAATATAGTTATGTCGTCTTGTTCTGTTGTTAATTTAGCTAAGCAATTAATTTCTATTCCTTCAATCAGTCCTATGGATTTAGGGTGTCAAAAGTTAATTTCTGATCGATTAATTAATATTGGTTTTTCGGTAGAAAATATGAATGTTAATCAAACAAATAACATGTGGGCTTATAAAGGAAGTGGAACGACATTAGCGTTTTCTGGGCATACTGATGTGGTTCCAATAGGGAACAAAATTCTTTGGAATTCCCCGCCTTTTAGTCCTACTGTTGATAAAGGAGTATTGTTTGGTCGTGGTTCTGCTGACATGAAAGGTGCTTTAGCAGCCATGGTTATAGCTGTAGAAAGATTTGTAAAGAAGCAACCAGATCATCATGGTAGAATAGCTTTTTTAATTACTTCAGATGAAGAATCAATGGCTCATGATGGTACGATAAAAATAGTTTCTAATTTAATTAAACGAAAAGAGAATATTGATTATTGTATTATCGGTGAACCGTCTAGTGAACAAAAATTAGGTGATGTTATTAAAAATGGACGTCGTGGTTCTATTACAGCATATTTATGTATTTATGGTGTTCAAGGTCATATTGCTTATCCGAATTTTTCTGATAATCCAATACATAAGTCTATTTCGTTTTTTTGTACTTTGATTTCTAATTGTTGGGATAATGGTAATGTTTTTTTTTCTCCGACTAGTGTTCAGATTTATGATATTGAATCTAAATCTAGTAGTGATAATATGGTACCTAGTGAATTAACAGTTAAATTTAACTTTCGTTTTAGTAATGAAATTACAAGTAGTGATATTAAAAAAAAAGTAGAACTTTTATTAAAACATTTTAATTTGAAGTATTCAATAGAATGGCATGTGTCGGGTAATCCTTTTCTTACTAAAGTTGGTTTGTTATCTGATATTGTTGTCCGTTCAGTTGAAGAATTGTGCCATATTAGTCCGAATTTATCTACTTCTGGTGGTACTTCTGATGGTCGTTTTATTGCTGAATTAGGTTCTCAAATTATAGAATTAGGTTTAATTAATAAAACTATTCATAAAGCAAACGAATGTGTGGAGATTAAAGATTTAAGATTGTTATGTCATCTTTATGAATGTATTATTACAAAAATTTTTGAAAAATAGTAATTTTTAAATATTTTTGCTATTAATATATTTTTAGAATTTTTAAAATTAATAATTTTGTTTGATAAGATTAAGATAATTTTTTATATTTTTCTGAGATTACGTAATAACAGAGTATCTAAGATGTGATAGATGATACTCTGTTATAAAAATTTTAATGACATTACGTATTTTATATTTAAAATACAGTTAGATATTTTTTTATAGCATATTTAGTTGTGTAAATTTAATTGTATAAGAATGATATTATAAATTTTTTATTTACTGTTTTTTTTATGTATAGCATTGATGTTGTTATATGGTACTAAATTTAGTAAAGTTAATAATCGTTTATTTATGTTTGATAGCATTTTTATTAGTTTAGAAAAATTGATACTAATATTAATTTTTTATTAAAAAAAAAGAACTTTTATTAAAATTACTACAATTTTAAGATTTATTTTGCAGTAATTTTAGAAAAATAAAGTGCTTTTTCTAAAATTAAACGTGTTTTATTAGAAACAGGAGTCATGGGTAAACGTAATGTATCTGATGCGATTAAACCTATTTTTTTAGCTAGCCATTTTATGGGAATAGGATTAGGCTCATGAAAGAGTCCTTGATGTAACGGAATTAGTTTATTATTCATGAATCTAGCTAATTTAAAGTTTTTATTAAGTGCTAGATGACAAATATTACTCATTATTTTTGCAGCGATATTAGCAGTAACTGAGATTACACCATGTCCTCCTAATTGTATAAAATCTAAAAAAGTCGTATCATCGCCACTAATAATAAAAAAATTTTTGTGCACTGAATTTTTGATTTTTTGAACACGTGATAAATCACCGGTTGCTTCTTTTATACCGATAATATTTTTAAATTTCGATAATTTAATGATTGTTTCAGGTATTAAATCGCACCCCGTCCGAATGGGAACGTTATATAGGATTTGAGGTATTTTTGTATTTTCTGAGATTGCTTTAAAATGTTGATATAGTCCTTTTTGCGTAGGACGATTGTAATATGGAGTTACTGTTAAACATGCAGAAATTCCTGTGTTCTCAAATTTTTTAGTTAATAAAATAGCTTCTGATGTTGCGTTAGCACCTGTTCCTGCAATGATTGGAAGACGTTTATTAGTTATTTCTAATGTTAACATTACGACGTTGATGTGTTCTTCTTGGCTAAGAGTAGATGATTCCCCAGTTGTTCCAACAGAAACAATAGCTTTGGTTCCATTATTGATATGATAATTAATTAATTTTTCTAAACTTGTTTCACAAACATGACCATATTCATTCATTGGTGTTATAAGTGCTACAATACTTCCTCTTAACATTTTTTGTTTCTCTTTTTAAATAAACGAATTATAATTATGTATCACAAACATACCTTGAATATTTATTAAATAAAGCTATTTATTATAATTAATATAATAATTTTTATGTAAACTTTGATTAATTTGAGATGTGTAACGTTTATAATTGCATAATGTTTTATAATTTAATAATTTTATTCAAAATATATTAATTTTAGTTAGAAAAACTTTAATAATTTTAAAATGTGTTTTGTTTTCTCATTTAGGTTTTTTGCGTTTGTTGACATATTACAATTTATCATTGATATTTATTTAATTATTGTTTAATTAGTAACTGTAATTTTTAATTATGAATTATAGTAATTTTACTACATTTATTATATGTATATTTAGTTGTTATAGGTTTTTTATAACATGTGTACCGTTTTAGGATTAGAAATATAATATATTACTAAATACTATTTCATAGTTGTTTGATAATATTATATTGAACATTTATATTGTTAATAAGTTTTAGAACATTGTCCTCGATGTCGTAATATATGATCCATAATTGTAATTGACATCATTGCTTCTGCTATGGGTACTGCTCTTAAACCAACACATGGGTCGTGGCGGCCTAGAATAGATATTTTTTGTTCTCGTCCATGTAGATCAATCGTTTTTCCTATTTTTTTTATGCTAGATGTTGGTTTTAATGCTATTGTTGCTATGATGTTTTCTCCATTACTAATTCCACCTAAGATCCCTCCTGCATGGTTATTAGTAAAGCCGTGTTTGTTCATTTCGTCTCTATGTTCACTTCCTTTTTGATTTACGACTGCAAAACCATCTCCGATTTCTACACCTTTAACTGCGTTAATACTCATTAGTGAGTGTGCAAGATCTGCATCTAAACGATCAAAAACAGGTTCACCTAAACCTATTGGCACTTTTTCTGCAATAATTTTTATTTTAGCTCCTATAGAATCTCCTTCTTTTTTTAGTTTTTTAATTAATAAGTTTAAATTGTTTATTTGTTTTACATCAGGACAAAAAAATGGATTTTTTTCAACTTCGTTCCAAGATTTTAGTTTACAAGTTATATTTCCGATTTGTTTTAAATATCCTCGGATTAGAATTCCATATTTTGTATATAGATATTTTTTGGCTATTGCTCCTGCTGCCACGCGCATGACTGTTTCACGAGCAGATGATCTTCCTCCGCCTCGTGGGTCTCTGATGCCGTATTTTTTATAATAAGTAAAATCGGCGTGTCCTGGTCGGAATAGTTTTTGTATGTTATTGTAATCTTGTGATCTTTGGTCTGTGTTTTTAACAGTTAATCCGATACTTGTTCCTGTCGTTTTTCCTTGAAATATTCCCGACAAGATAGTTATTTTGTCTAATTCACGTCTTTGAGTAGTATATTTAGATGTTCCAGGTCGTCTTCGGTCGAGTTCTTTTTGAAAATCATTTTCTGATATTTCTAATCCAGGAGGTGTTCCGTCTATAATACATCCTAGTTTTGGTCCATGTGATTCACCGAATGTAGTTACTCGAAATAATTTTCCAATAGAATTTCCAGCCATATGTAATGTTTCCTGTATAGTTAGGATGTTTATTTTTTTAGAATGGATTTTTAACAAATATTATTAACAATTTTTAGAAAAATAGAATGATTTTGAAATTTTTATTACATCCATTATTTTTTATTAAATATGTTAAAGTATTATATAAAAATGTTTATTTTTTTTAGGAATAATATTCCTAAGATATGTATAGCAGTACTGTTGCGTATTTTTAGCTTAGCATATTAATAGTAATGTATTTATTTTATTAATTTAATTAAAAGGATATTTTGATGTTGTATAATATAGCAAAATTAATTAACTGATTATTGGTACATTTAAAACTTAATGTGTTTGCATTTATTTTTTAATGACGTAACTAATGCTATTTTGGTAATCAACAATGAATAAAAGTGATTCATTATTGTCTAAAGATTTATTTTTATTATATCAAGAATTTAGTGAAATACGTAAAATAAAACAAGATACAGTATTTCAATCTCGGCGTTTTAAATTAGTACAAGATATTAAAATTAAAAAAAATATGTATGAGCAAGATATTCATTATCATTATTTATCTTGTCAAAAATTTCAGATTTCATTTAATCATGATTCTATTTTTTATCTTCGCAATAAAAATTATTTTGATGTATTGAAGAAACTGAAAATAGGAAAATATGTTCCAGAAATAATTTTAGACGTACATGGTTTGAATCAAGATCAAGCAAAAAGGAAGTTAGGAGAATTATTAAATATTTGTCATAAAGAAAATTTATTTTGCGCTAGTGTTATTCATGGACATGGAAGGAATATTTTAAAAAATAAAATACCGATATGGCTTTCACGACATCCAAGTGTAATAGCTTTTTATAAAATACCTAAAAAATTTGGTAGAAGTACAGCAATTTTGTTTTTAATTCATTCTAGTGATTAGTTTTAGTTATTTTTGTTTTTAGTCTTAAGTGTTTTGACATTATTATATATAAATATGAAATGTTAAAATTTTAGTAGTATTTTAGGTTATAAAAATATAAATACTGTTAAAATTTTATTTATTAAGATGAAATCATATTAGGTAATTTGGTATTTTAAACTTTCTTCTTGGAATACATATGTGTAATTAATATTACATTGTTAAGTTGAATATTTAATAAATGTTTGTAATATTCAAATAATTTTTTTAATACATATGGTATATAGTGTTTTTTTGTAGATCTCTTATTTTTTTTATGTATAAAATGTTTTATATGCAATAAGTGATTGGTTTTTATGGTTTTAAGGAATATTTTAATAATGGTTTAAAAAATTTTTAAATTCAAATAATTTAAAAAAAAATAGGCACCTATTCAATATAAATTAGATGTTTATTTGAACATACAACGTATTGCAATTAATTTTAAAATAGGATTACAAGGTAATAAGTATGATTAGTAATAATCGATTGCGGATAGCTATGCAAAAAACTGGAAGGTTGAGTGATGATTCAAAAGATTTATTGACTCGTTGTGGTATTAAAATTAATTTACATAAACAAAAATTAATTGCTTTTGCAGAAAATATGCCTATTGATGTTATGTGTGTTCGTGACGATGATATTCCTGGGTTAGTAATGGATAAAGTTGTAGATATAGGTATTATTGGAGAAAATGTATTGGAAGAAGAAGTACTAAATCGACAAGTTCAATTAGATAATTGTTCATATACAAAATTAAAACGTTTAGATTTTGGAATTTGTAGATTGTCGTTAGCTGTTCCAATAAATATAGAATACAATAATATTCATTGTTTAAATCACACTAGAATTGCTACTTCATATCCGCATTTGCTAAAACGATATTGTGACAAAAAAAAACTTACATTTAAATCATGTATGTTAAATGGATCGGTAGAAGTTGCTCCTCGTGCGGGATTATCAGATGCTATTTGTGATTTAGTTTCAACTGGAGCAACATTGGAAGCTAATGGATTGCGAGAAGTTGAAGTTATTTTTTTTTCTAAAGCTTGTGTTATTTGTAAAACAGGATTTATCTCGCTTGAAAAAAAAAATGTTATAGATAAATTGATGACACGTATTCAAGGTGTGATTAAAGCACGAGAATCAAAGTATATTATGTTGCACGCTCCTATTGAAAAATTAGAAAAAGTTATGAATTTATTGCATGGAGCTGAAAATCCAACAATACTAAAATTAGCTGGAGATAATACTCGTGTTGCTATGCATATGGTAAGTAGCGAAACGCTATTTTGGGAAACTATGGAAAAATTAAAGTTATTAGGTGCTAGTTCTATTTTAGTGTTACCAATTGAAAAAATGATGGAGTAGATCATATGGAAGTATATATTCCAATTATTTATTGGAAAAGTTGTAGTGAGAAAGAAAAAAGAGAAATATTATTTAGGCCTGTTGTAAATGATAACAGCCAAATTAAGGAAGTGGTAAAAGAAATTATTACTAATGTAAAAAATAGTGGAGATAAAGCATTATACGATTATACTAAAACTTTTGATAAAATTCGATTAGAATCTATTCAAGTTTCGTATGGTGAAATCGTTGATTCAGATTCTTTTGTGAATGAAGAAATTCAAAAATCTATAAGTGTAGCTAAAAATAATATCAAAATTTTTCATGAGAAACAGACACATAATGTAGTTAATATTGAAATACAACCAGGAGTGTTTTGTCGACAAATAATTAGGCCTATACAATCAGTTGGTTTATACATTCCAGGAGGTTGTGCGCCTTTGGTATCTACAGTATTGATGTTGGCTATTCCAGCTAAAATAGTTGGGTGTAAAAACATTATTTTATGTTCACCACCTCCAATAACTAAAGAAATCTTATACGCTAGTAAAATATGCGGAATTCATAATATATTTCAAGTTGGTGGTGCACAAGCAATTGCTGCAATGGCGTTTGGAACAAAAACTATACCAAAAGTCAATAAAATTTTTGGTCCAGGAAACGTTTATGTTACAGAAGCAAAATTGCAAATAAATGCGTTGTTAAATGATTTATCCATTGACATGTTAGCTGGCCCATCTGAAATATTAATTATTGCTGATTTTAAAGCAAATGCATGCATTATTGCTTCGGATTTTTTGTCTCAAATGGAACATGGAATTTATTCGCAGGCAATATTAGTAACTCCAAGTTACGATTTAGCTTGCAATGTTATTTTTGAAATTAACATACAACTAAAAAATTTGTCGCGTAAAAAAGTAATTAATAAATCGTTAAAATATAGTAGGATAATTGTTACTAAAACTTTATTAGAGTGTTTTGAAATATCTAATTTATATGCTCCTGAACATTTAATAATTCAATGTGAAAATTCGAATAGATTATTAGTTTATGTTATAAATGCAGGTTCTATATTTTTGGGGCGTTGGTCAGCGGTAGCAAGCGGAGATTATGTAACTGGAACAAATCATGTTTTGCCAACGTATGGTAGTGCAATTGTAAATTCAGGATTAACGGTAATGGATTTTCAAAAGATAATTTCGGTACAAAAATTAGATCAACAAGGATTAATAGATGTTTCATCTTCTATTATATCTTTATCTGAAGTAGAACGTATGGATGCGCATACAAATTCTATTAAACAAAGACTAATTGCATTACAGGATGTAAAATAATATGGATATTAAAAAGTTAGTACGAAAAAACATATTGCAATTAGTTCCTTACCAGTCAGCACGTAGTATTGGTGGAAATGGGGATGTTTGGTTAAACGCAAATGAGTTTCCTATTTCTAGTTGTTTAAGTTTAATTAATATATCTTTAAATAGATATCCAGAATTTCAACCTAAAAAGTTATTGAACGCATATGCATTTTATTTGGGGATTTGTTCGGAAAAGATATTAGTTACTAGGGGTTCTGATGAAGCGATTGAGTTATTAATTAAAACTTTTTGTGAACCTAGAAAAGATAAAATTATGTATTTTCCGCCTACATATGATATGTATGATATTAGTGCTAAAATTTTAAATGTGGAAAGCATTGGCATACCTTTATTGAAATCTTTTCAATTAGATTTAAATTTAATTTTTAGAAATATATGTGGTGTTAAATTAATTTATTTATGTAATCCTAATAATCCTACTGGAAATTTAATTAAAAAACAGGATATTATTGCGCTATTAACATATACTAAAGGGAAAGCATTAATAGTTGTGGATGAAGCATACATAGAATTTTGTGCTATGCATAGTATAGTTCAGCTAATTGAAAAATATTCTAATTTAGTTGTTTTAAGAACTTTATCTAAAGCTTTTTCTTTAGCTGGCTTGCGTTGTGGTTTTTTATTATCTAATTCTAATATTATAAAAATGTTATCTAAAGTAATTAATCCTTATCCTATATCTTTACCTGTTTCAGATCTTGCTACGCAATCTTTGAGTAAAAAAAATATTGATATCATGAATTCTAGAGTATTAGATTTAAATAAAACTCGTGTATGGTTCGTAAAGCAGTTAAGAACAATGTATTGTATTAATACTATTTTTGATAGTGTAGCTAATTATTTTTTGGTAAAGTTTCATGATTCTAAGTTGGTGTTTAAGGAATTGTGGGAGAATAAAGTTATTGTAAGAGATCAAAATAAAAAAACAAATTTAAAAAATTGCATACGAATATCTGTCGGTACACGTTTAGAATGTTTTGAAGTGATTCGAATTTTAGAAAGAATAGATCGTTTATATAAAAATGTTAGGAGATAATGTGTCTGAAAAAGTTTTATTCATTGATCGTGATGGTACGTTAATTTCTGAACCCTTAGATAATTTTCAAGTAGACAGTTTTGATAAATTAGAATTTAAACAAGATGTTATTTCTTCATTAATTACATTAAAAAAATTTAATTACAAATTTGTTATGGTTACTAATCAAGATGGTTTAGGATCAAAAAATTTCCCTTATAAAAGTTTTATAAGACCTCATGAATTTATGATAGATGTATTTTTATCTCAAGGTATAAAATTTGAAGAAGTGTTGATTTGTCCACATGAGTTAAAGAGTGGTTGCCAATGTAGAAAACCTAATTTAGGAATGGTTCAGCATTGGTTATTGAATGATATGTTAGATAAGCAGCATTCTTGTGTTATAGGTGATAGAAAAACTGACATGATTTTAGCTAATAATATGGGGATTTTGGGAATACGCTATGGAACAAAGCAAGGTAATTCATGGAGTGATATTGTATTTAAGTTAACAAAAAAACATGATAGACATGCCAAAGTAGTTCGTAATACTAAAGAAACTAATGTAAGTATAGAAGTATGGTTAGACAAGCAAGGAGGTAGTTTAATAAACACTGGATTGAATATGTTTAATCATATGTTAGATCAAATAGCAGTACATAGTTGTATTCGAATGAAAATTATTTCGAGTGGTGATATTTGTGTTGATGATCATCATACAGTAGAAGATGTAGGAATTGTTTTAGGTAAAGCTATTTTAAAAGCTTTAGGTAATAAACTAGGTATTAATAGGTTTGGTTTTGCATTGCCTATGGATGATAGTTCTAGTTATTGTTTGTTAGATATTTCCGGTCGGCCTTTTCTAAAATTTCGTTCATATTTCAAACATCAATATATAGGAGATATGAGTTCGGAAATGGTTAGACATTTTTTTCAATCTTTAGCCTTTGCTATGAAATGCACTTTGCATTTACGAAGCATGGGAATTAATGATCATCATCGTTTAGAAAGTTTATTTAAAGTTTTTGGAAAAACGTTAAAACAAGCGATTGTTGTTAGTGGAAAAAATTTACCGAGTTCTAAGGGATTGCTATAAATGAGCATTGTAATTATAAATACCGGTTGTGCTAATTTATCATCTTTAAAATATGCTATTCAAAGATTAGGCTACAATGTTATTATTACTAGTAATCATAAAAATATATTAAATGCTAAAAAAGTATTCTTGCCTGGTGTTGGCACTGCATTTTCAGCTATGAAGATGTTAAATCAATTTAAATTAAAAGATGTTCTTTATAAATATCAACAGCCAGTGTTAGGAATTTGTTTAGGAATGCAATTACTGTGTTCGTTTAGTAGTGAAAATAATGGTATTAAAATGTTAGATATAATTCATGCTCCTGTTAACATTTTAAAATCTAATAAGTTTCCCTTACCCCATAATGGTTGGAATAATGTCAGTGTTTGTGATGAAAATCCATTGTTTATTGGTATTAAAAACAATTCTAAATTTTATTTTTTGCATAGTTATGCATTGTATGAAAATGATTATATGATAGCTAAAACATTTTATAATGTTTATTTTAGCGCAGCAGTACGTAAAGAAAATTTTTTTGGTGTTCAATTTCATCCAGAAAAATCTGGTTTAGTAGGCTTACAATTATTAAAAAATTTTTTGGAGATATAAATATTGATTATTCCATCTATTGATTTAATTGAAGGTAATATTGTTAGATTGTATCAGGGAAATTATGATACTAAAACATTTTATCAAAATAATATTTATGATATTGCATTAAAGTATTATAACCAAGGTGCAAAAATAGTACATTTAGTAGATTTAGATGGTGCATTATGTCCAAATAATAAACAAACATCTTTAATTAAAAATTTACTTAATTATTTTAATTTTCATATTCAGGTTGGTGGTGGAATACGTAGTTATAAAGATGTAGAAACATTGTTATTAAATGGTGCTAAGAGAGTGGTTATAGGTTCTTCGGCAATAAATAATATAACAGAAGTAGAAAAATGGTTGTTAGAGTTTGGATATAAATCTATTGTTTTAGCATTAGACGTATATGTTCGGAATAATGGATATAAAGAAGTGGTTATTAATGGATGGAAAAATCGGTCTAATGTTAGTTTAGAAAGCGTATTAGAGAGGTTTAGTACATTAGGTATAAAATATGTATTGTGTACTGATGTTAAAAAAGATGGAACGTGTTTAGGTCCTAATTTTACTTTGTATAAGAATATTTCTAAATTATTTAAAAATGTTTGTTTTCAGTTATCTGGAGGAATTGGAACTATTAGTGATGTTATTTCTGCTAAGAAGTCTGGAATTAAAGACATTATTATAGGGCGGGCATTATTAGAAAACAAATTTAGTTTATTGGAGGCTATTCGATGTTAGCTAAACGAATAATTCCATGTCTAGATGTGAAATCTGGAATAGTAGTTAAAGGAGTACAATTTAGAAACCATGAAATTGTTGGCGGTATTTTATCTTTAGCAAAGCGTTATACTCAAGAAGGTGCTGATGAATTAGTATTTTATGATATTGAGGCTTCATCTAATAATAGATTGATAAAAAAAAAATGGGTTTCTCAGATAGCAGAGATAATTAATATTCCATTTTGTGTAGCTGGTGGTATACAAACTATTCAAGATGTACAAAGTATTTTATCTAGTGGTGCTGATAAAATATCTATTAATTCTCCTGCTATATCAGATCCTTATTTAATTAGTCGTATTGCAGATCGTTTTGGAGTTCAATGTGTTGTTGTAGGTATAGATTCTTGGTTTAATAAAGAAGAATCTCAATATTATGTATATCAATACACTGGTGACAATACGAAAACTATTAAAACCTCTTGGAAGACGTGTGATTGGGTACAAAAAGTACAGGCATTAGGTGCTGGGGAAATAGTGTTAAACGTTATGAATCAAGATGGAATGAAAAATGGATATGATTTAGTTCAATTAAAAAAAATTCGTAAAATATGTAATGTTCCCTTAATTGCTTCAGGTGGCGCAGGAGACTATTTTCACTTTTATGATGTTTTTAATGAGGCAAAAGTTGACGGTGCGTTAGCAGCGTCTGTATTTCATAATCGTATTATAAAAATTAATCAGCTTAAAAAATTTTTAATGAAAAAGGGTTTAGAAATTAGAGTATGTTAAAAAAAATAAATTTTATAGATATTAATTGGAATAAAGTAGATAATATGTTACCAGTGGTTATACAACATAATTTATCTGGAAAAGTGTTAATGCATGGATATATGAATCAAGAAGCTTTAAAGAGAACTCAAAATGAAGGTATAGTTACTTTTTATTCACGTACTAAACAACGTTTGTGGACTAAAGGTGAAACTTCTAAAAACTTTTTGTATGTTACAGATATACGGTTAGATTGCGATCAAGATGCATTATTAATTTTTGTTCGTCCAGTAGGAAAAACATGTCATTTGAATCATGTTAGTTGTTTTCAAGTACCTTCCGAAAATTTGTTTTTTTTACATGATTTAGATTGTATGTTGAAATTTAAAAAGCATTATGGTTTAGAAAATTCTTATACTTTTAATTTGCATAAAAATGGAGTTAATAGAATCGCTCAAAAAGTTGCTGAAGAAGCAATAGAAACAGCTATTTCAGCAGTATCGAAAAATAAAGTGGAATTGATTAATGAATCTTCGGATTTAGTTTATCATTTATTAGTATTGCTACATAGTTACGATTTAGATTTGTATGATGTAATAAAAAATTTAAAAATGAGAAGTAATAAGCAAGTGTAGTGTTGTTTTGTATGTTGTATTGTTTTTTAAAGATATTTTTTTGACAGGTTAGTTTTTGTTACAATTAATTATCTAATTCATATTAGCATTTTGCGTGTTTTTAAGTTAATGTAATAAGTTTATGAATAAATTGTGGAGTGTATAAAGTATATTATGGCTAAGCAACAAATTGGTGTTATAGGTATGGCGGTAATGGGACGTAATTTAGCATTAAATATGGAACGAAATCAATATACAGTATCTATATTTAATCGATCATTAGATATTACTGAGAAGATTATATTAAATAATCCTAACAAAAATTTATTTCCATTTTTTTCTATAAAAGATTTTGTTCTTTCTTTAATAGTACCTAGATGTATTGTATTAATGATAAAATCAGGAGTAGCTACTGACGATACGATTAAATCGCTAATTCCTTATTTAAGCAAAGGAGATATTATTATTGATGGTGGAAATACATTTTATAAAGATACTATTCAACGTGGTTATGAATTATTAAAAATAGGAGTAAATTTAATTGGAGCTGGTTTTTCAGGAGGAGAAAAAGGTGCATTATATGGTCCGTCAATCATGCCAGGTGGTCGTCAAGAAGCTTATAATTATGTATCACCTATTTTAAAAAAAATAGCTTCAAATTCTGAAGGAATACCATGTGTTACGTATATTGGTCCTGATGGATCTGGTCATTATGTTAAAATGGTTCATAATGGTATTGAATATGGTGATATGCAACTGATAGCTGAATCTTATTTTATTTTAAAAACATTGTTGCGACTAGACAATCAAAGCATTTCAAAAATTTTTGATATTTGGAATCAAGGAGAATTAAACAGTTATTTAATTGATATCACTAAAGATATTTTAATTAAAAAGGATGATCAGAATAATTATTTAATAGATTGTATATTAGACGAAGGAAGTAGCAAAGGAACAGGTACTTGGACCACTAAAAGTGCTTTAGATCTGAATGAACCGTTAACTCTAATTACTGAATCAGTTTTTTTTAGGTATTTATCTTCATTAAAATCTCAACGTTTATTAGCGTCTAAGATATTGTGTGGTCCTAAAGATTTTTTTATAGTTTTGAATCGCGATGATTTTATTGAAAAAATTCGACAGGCTTTATATTTAGGAAAAATAATTTCATATGCTCAAGGATTTTCACAATTAAATAGTGCATCTCAAAAATATAATTGGAATTTAAAGTTAGGTGAAATTTCTAGAATTTTTCAATCAGGATGTATTATTCGAGCAAAATTACTTAAAAATATTACTCAAGAATATTCTAGTAATAATAATTTTGTTAATTTATTACTTACACCTTATTTCAGAGAAATTGCTAATACATATCATAGTTCGTTACGTGAAATCGTGTCTATTTCAGTTAAATATGGAATTCCTATACCTGCTTTGTCATCTGCTATTTCATATTTTGATAGTTATAGATCGGCATTCTTACCTTCTAATTTAATTCAGGCACAACGAGATTTTTTTGGAGCACACACGTATAAAAGAATTGATAAATCAGGAATTTTTCACACTAATTGGTATTCTTAATTTAAAAATTTTTATTTTTATTTTTATTATGTTTATATTGATGTTAGAGAAATATTGTAAAAGTTAGTTTTATTTTAATTAAATTTTATTTATTTTTATATGCAAGTAAAGTTTTGAATATGATGAAAAAATATAACATATTTAAAATTAAACAATTTATTGTTTAAACATTAATATTTTAGATTTTAAGTTTATATAAAAATAGTTTTAAAAATTTTTGTAAAATTTTGTACTATTATTAGTATTTTGCGTTATTTTATTTAGAATCATATTGTTGTTGCGTATTTAAAGAAGGTTAGTATTAATGAGATTAAGTGATAGAGATATAGAATTGTGGATTAAAAATAAAAAATTAGTTATCGAACCTATTCCTAATAAAGAGTTAATTCACGGTGTTACTATAGATGTTCGTTTAGGTAATGAATTTTATACTTTTTGTAATAAATTTAACAAAAACATTGATTTAAGCAAGTCTCGTAATGAAATTTCTAAAATTTTAAAAAAAGTAATGAATAAAAAACACATTATTCCTAACGATCATGTTTTTTTATTAAAGCCAGGTATGTTTGTTTTAGCAATTACTCTTGAAAAAATATTTTTACCAAATAATTTAGTAGGGTGGTTGGATGGACGTTCTTCTTTGGCACGTTTAGGATTGATGATTCATGCTACATCGCATCGTATAGATCCAGGTTGGGGAGGTAATATTGTTTTAGAGTTTTTTAATTCTAGTAATATGATTTTGTCCTTATGTCCAGGGATGTTAATTGCTGCTGTAAGCTTTGAAATTTTATCTAGTCCTTCTATACGTCCTTATAATATTAGAAAAAATGCAAAATATTTTAATCAAAGTGAAGTTACGTTTAGTCGAATAGATCAAGATTGAATTAATATTTGTATTTTTATATATTAGTATATACAATAATTATATTAAATATATTCTATCTTTTATTTTTTATAGATACTTTAATTAAATTTAAATAATACATGAAAAAAAGAATTTTAGTTACTTGTGCTTTTCCATATGCTAATGGTTCTTTGCATATAGGACATTTTTTAGAACATATTCAAGCTGATATTTGGGTGCGTTATAAAAAAATGCGAGGACATGAGGTTTGGTTTATTTGTGCAGATGATGCTCATGGAACACCAATAATGTTAAAATCTCAGAGTTTAAAAATGTCGCCTGAAAGTTTTATTTCTGATATTTATAAAGATCATGTTAATGATTTAGAAAAATTTAATATAAATTATGATAATTATTATTCTACACATAGTTCGGAGAATTCTTATTTTTTAAAAAAAATTTATCATATTTTAGATAAAAAAGGATTAATTCAAACAAGAAATATATTTCAGTTATTTGATAATACAAAAAGGGTTTTTCTTCCAGATCGTTTCGTAAAAGGGGCATGTCCTATATGTCATACAAAGGATCAATATGGAGATCATTGTGAAGTATGTGGTTCGTCTTATTCTGCGGTGGAATTGATTAAACCTGTGTCTATGTTGTCAGGAAATTGTCCGATACTCAAAAAATCTTTGCATTTTTTTTTTAATTTGCCGTATTTTGAGAGTATGTTACGTTCTTGGGTTATGTCAGGCGTTTTACAAGCGTCAGTTGTAAAAAAATTAGATGAATGGTTTAAATTAGGACTTAGAGAATGGGATATTTCTAGAGATTCACCTTATTTTGGGTTTAATATTCCTGGTTTTTTAGATAAATATTTTTATGTATGGTTAGATGCTCCTATTGGCTATATTAGTACTTTTAAAAATCTATGTACTCAAAGAAATAATTTGAATTTCTTAGATTTTTGGAAGAAAAATTCAGAATGTGAATTATATCAGTTTATTGGTAAGGATATTGTGTATTTTCATAGTTTGTTTTGGCCATCTATATTAGAAGCTAGTAATTTTAGGAAACCAACTAAAATTTTTGTACATGGTCATGTGACTATTAATGGATTAAAACTTTCTAAATCTAGGGGAGATTGTATTTTAGCCAAAAATTGGATTAAAAATTTAGATTCAGACAGTTTGCGTTACTATTATGCAAGTAAACTATCTTCTAAAATTCAGGATATTGAGGTTAATGCTAAACATTTTCTTTATAAGATAAATTCTGACGTCGTTAATAAAATAGTAAATTTAGCTTCTAGAGTGTCTAGTTTTATAAATATTTATTTTAATAACGAATTATCATCTCGGATTGATGATTTAGCGTTGTATAAAAGATTTGTTACTTCGTCTTCTTATATAGAAAAAATGTTAGAAAATTGTGAGTTTAATTCAGCTATCAGTATGGTCATATCATTGGCAGATATTGCTAATAGTTATGTAGATAATAAAAAACCGTGGAATTTGACAAAAAATATTAAAAATAGTAATACTTTACATGATATATGTACTACGGTTCTAAATTTATTTAGAATCTTAATGACATGGTTAAAACCCGTTATGCCAGATTTAGCGAAAAATTCTGAAAAGTTTTTGAATATTAAATTAGAATGGGCTAATATTTGTATTCCTTTACTAAATCATAAAATTTCAATTTTTAAAGCTCTTCGTCATAGGATAGAAGATAAACAAATAAAATTTTTATTACCAAATAATTTTGAGTAATATTACGAATTATTATTTATTTTAAAACGTATTTATGTTTTAAATTTTTTTAGACAATAATGTTATGGATTGAGCTAATCCATGATAATTTTAAGTTTTTTTCGTTATTACTTTTTTTGTGGGTATTAGAAACAAATAAACCTAGTGCACATATAAATTTATTGTTATAAAATATTAAGGGTATTTTTTTTCTATACCATGGTGGTAGTTTATATTCTTTGAAGATTGTTTTGAGTTTTTTGTGCTTAGTATTTTTTGTTATTAACACTTTATGTGATGTGTAAAATCTAATATTGATTGTTTCATTATTATTGGG
Source organism: Buchnera aphidicola str. Bp (Baizongia pistaciae) (assembly GCF_000007725.1). Lineage (NCBI taxonomy): Bacteria > Pseudomonadati > Pseudomonadota > Gammaproteobacteria > Enterobacterales > Erwiniaceae > Buchnera > Buchnera aphidicola. Next base: position 115,573 of record NC_004545.1, read on the forward strand.
ATGAGGTAGTGTAGTTCCAAAATCATTTTGAACAATATTTCCCAATTGAAATGGGAGTGTTAATTTCTTTTGCGTATTGTTCCAAATAAGAATTATGTTTTCGATTCGGGGAATTTTTTTAGTCCAATATAGATGATTATTATATCTTCTTATTTGATAATTTTTGATTATAATTTTTGGTTGAGAATCGATTTTAGAAAATATAACTTTATTGTAAATTTCTTTTACAATTTTAAACGTTGGCATTGTATTTTGGTTTATTTTAATCCAATGTCTTAAAATAATACTGCATATATTTTTATCTATATATCTAAAATTTGAAATATTTAAAATAGAATTTAATACTAGGTATTTATTTAACTTTTTTTTTATTTCTTGTTTTAAAATTTTTTTTTCTATATTTAATATTTCGATACTTCTAGAACAATTTTTTTCAAAATACGGCCATCTATTTTTTAGTTTCGGTATAATGTTAAGTCTTAAGAAGTTTCGATCATGTTTGGTATCATTATTACTAGTATCTTCTATCCAATGTATTTTATGTTTATATATCCACGTTTTAATATCTTCTCTAGATATTTTTAAGAGTGGTCTAACAATTTTTATTTTATAGATTGTGTTTAATTTATATGACATACTACTTAATCCTGTAATTCCGCTTCCTCTCTTTAATGCTAATAACATAGTTTCGCATTGATCATTTAGATTATGTCCTGTTGCAAGAACTTCTTTTGGTTTTATAATTTTATATATAGCTTGATATCTTTTTTTTCGTGCTATTTCTTCAATTCTGTTTTTATTTGAATTGATGGTAATTTTTTTTATGATGATTGGTATATTGTGATTTATACATATTTTTTTGCAATGATCGCTCCATTTTTCTGAATCAGGATGTAATTGGTGATTAATATGAATAGCTCTAAATGTAAAATTTAGATTATTTTTTTTTAGTTTTAATAATTGATATAGTAAAAATGTAGAGTCTATACCACCGCTATATGCTAATAAAATGTTAAGTATGTTAGTATTTTTTATAAAATCTTTGAGCATATAAGTGATTTTTAAAAATTAAGATAGTTGTTTTTAATTTTTGAGTTTATAGTTTTAGATATTTAATTGGTATGTCCGAGTGGAATTGAACCACTGACTTCCATCATGTCATGATGGCACTCTACCTGACTGAGTTACGGACATGTTGTGTAAAATAACTTATTTGATGAATTTTGTATTTAGATATAGAGTTTAACAAACAAAATATTGGAAATCAATGTTTTTAAAATAGGACTTATTATTTTTTTTGTAAAATATAAATTCGAAATAATATCATTATTGATGATGTTATTAATGCAATCAAGATTCCGTACCAAAATCCAATAGCTCCCATGTGTGGTACAATATAATTAGTTAATGCCAAAAAATATCCGAAGGGAAAACCTACTATCCAATATGATGTGCAGGTTATAATAAAAATTATATTAGTATCTTTGTAACTTCGTAAAATACCATTACCAATTATTTGAAAAAAATCAAAAATTTGGTAACTAGCTGTTATGAATAACATTTGTTTAGTTAATTTTATTATATTAGCGTTTTTAGTATATAATGTTATTATTTGGTAATGAAATAGTATGATAAATGTTGATATTGTAGTAGAGATAATTAATCCTATAATTTGTGATGATAGAATAATAGTAGAAATTTTGGAGAAAGATTTTTTTCCTAAATAAAATCCTAGTCTAATACTAGCAGCAGTAGCAATGGACAATGGCAAAATAAAAATAGTAGAACTAATATTTAAGGCAATTTGGTGTGCGATTATTTGAAAGGTTTCCATTGATGCTATTAATAAAGTTATTAAAGTAAACAGAGTTATTTCACAGAATAATGATAGAGCAATTGGAAATCCCATTTTAAATAAATTCCAAATTATTTTGTAATTGGGAAGATACATTTCTAGATTTGAAATATTTTTATTTTTGATATTATAATTAATTAATATATCATTTTTTGTAATTTTTTTCATTGCGATGAACATAAACCAATATACTATAATAGCAGATATGCCGCATCCTGTACTTCCATAATTAAAACAATGAAATTTTTCTGAAATTAATGTATAACTTACTACTATATTAAATAGTAGTCCAATTAGCCCTATAACCATAGCTGGTTTGGGTTTTAGTAAACCTTCGCATTGGTTTTGAATAACTTGAAAATATAAGTATCCAGGTGTACTCCATAATAAAATTCTAATGTATTTAATGCTTTCTTGTTCTATTATTGGATTTACTTGACTAATTGTGTGTATAATTACATCGGAATTCCATAAAACAATCATAATAACTAGTGATATTAATGTTGCTAACCAATATGCATTGTTAATTTGTTCTGGAATTTTATTGATTTTTCCAGATCCATGAATACGCGATACGGTTGGTACTAATGATAATAGTAATCCGTGTCCAAATAAAATAATAGGTGACCAAATTGAAATTCCAACTGAAATAGCTGCGATGTTATTTTCTTTAAGATGTCCTATCATAATACTATTTATAAGACTCATGCTGGTTTGTGAAATTTGAGCTAAAAAAATTGGAATAGTAATTTTTAATAACATTTTTATTTCATGTAAATGTTTTTTCATTTTTATACCTATTTATATTTTAGACGTTAGAATCTAAATAGAAATTTTTTAGTGTTTTATTTATTATTGTTGTGTATTAGTTTAAAGATTGTTTTATTAGTGTCAGTATAGTGAATAATACAATTTGATGTTTAAAAAAAAATTTATAAAATATAATTAAGATTATAAATAGATTGTTTTGTTTATTATTATTTTTATAGTTTCGTATATGATTTTTATATAGTGTTTTTACTTAAAATGTTAGTTTTTAATTATAAAAATAATAATGGTTAGGGTGTTAATTACGTTTAATTATAATTTCAGGAAAATATGTATGTTTACTGGTATTGTTCGTGGTCTTGGAAAGGTTGTTAAAATACTTAAAGAAAAAAAGATTTCTCAATGGGAAGTAGAAACGTCTAATGAGTTAGTAAAAAATTTAATGTTAGGTGCTTCTATTTCATGTAATGGATGTTGTTTAACTGTTCGAAATATTTTTCGAACTATTTTTTGTGTAGATATTGTAGAAGAAACTTTAAGATCTACTAGTTTAAATACTATTATAGTTGGTCAATATATTAATTTAGAAAGATCTATAAAATTTGGTGAAGAAGTGGGTGGTCATTTAGTTTCTGGACATATTATAACAACTGGAGTAGTATCCGATAAAAAAGAATTATTTTCAAATCAAGAATTATGGATTTCTTTAAGCGCGTCCTTTTTTATAAAGTATTTTTTTTACAAGGGTTTTGTTTGCGTTGATGGTATTAGTTTAACAATTGGATCTATAAAAAATAACGCATTTTGCGTTTTTTTAATTCCAGAAACAATACTGCGTACCACTATAGGACAAAAAATTATAGGAGATGTAGTTAATATTGAAATAGATTTTTATACTCAGATTACTGTAGATAGCGTAGAACGTTTACTTAAAGTTCATCCTAGTAAATTTATTAATTGTATTGATATATAGGGTGATATTTTTTGTAAAAATTAATAAACTTGTATTTTTTGAATAGAGTTTTAATTTTTATTTTAAGATTTAAATTTTTTAATTTGTATATAAAATATTGTTTTAGTAATAAATTAATATTAGTTTACTTAGATTTTAGTATATCATTATAAATAAAAATTAGTTTTAAGGTGTAAAATTAAAATAGTTTTTTTTAAGTATCTATAGAAAAATTTTATGATTTTAAAATGTAACTTTATTTTAAAGATATAATCTATGTGTTTTTAAACTTGTTTTTAAATATTTAAATTTGGATTTAATGGTGATGCATTTTTTTTTGCTTTTTGTAAGTAATATACTTATTAATAATTTTATATTAGTTAGATTTCTTGGATTGTGTCCTTTCATGGGAATTTCTAGAACAATAGATTCAGCTATAGGAATGGGATTAGCAACTACATGTGTGATTGTTTTTGTTTCAATAATTTCATGGTTAATCAATTTTTATATTTTAATCCCTTTTCATTTGATTCATCTTTGCACGATGACGTATATGTTGATAATAGCAGTAAGTGTACAGATTTTTGAAATTATAGTGAAAAAAGTAAGTTCTACTTTATATCGATTATTAGGTATATATTTGCCATTAATAACAACTAATTGTTCTGTATTAGCAATACCCTTAATGAACACTAAATTAAATTCTAATTTTATAGAATCGGTTTTATATGGGTTTAGTTCTTCTTTGGGTTTTTTTTTGGTATTAGTAATATTTTCTAGTATACGAGAACGTATTTCTGAATCTGATGTACCCATGTATTTTCGAGGTTATCCAATTGCATTAATTACAGCTAGCTTATTAGCTATTGCTTTTATGGGATTTGATGGATTAATTAAATTTTAATTATTTTTTATATGATAATATCTATAATTATATTTAGCATTTTAAGTTTTATATTAGGCGTGATAGTGAGTCTTGTTTCTTGTTTTTGTAAAGTTAAATCGAATCTATCTTTGATTAATGATATTGACGAATTATTACCTCAAATGCAATGCGCGCAATGTGGTTATCCTGGGTGTTATGCGTATTCTCAGGCTATTGTTGATGGTAACGAAAATATTTATAAGTGTATTCCAGGAGGTAAAGAAGTAGTTTTAAAGTTAGAAAACTTACTTAATAAAAGTGATCATAGAGGTAATTTTTTAGAAAGTTTAGAAGATAGCGTTACGTATAGCATAGTAGAAATAGATGAAAACAATTGTGTTGGTTGTTCTAAATGTAGATTAGTTTGTCCTGTAGACGCTGTAGTCGGAACTTATAATTTTAGACATACAGTACTTATAGATTCTTGTACTGGATGTAATCTTTGTATACCTTTGTGTCCAACTAATTGTATTAAAAAAAAAATAATGTTCTATGAATAGCATTTATAATAATTATTATGTACAAATTTATTAAATATATATCAATTTATATAAAGAAATTATTTTTTTTAAATATAAGCTTTTTTAAAAAAGTGATTTCTATTTTTCAAGTAGATAATATACTTTTTTTAAAAAAAAGCAGTCAAGAATTATTAAAACTTAGCAGGGTAACATTGCCTAAAAAATTTTTTGTTTTGATAAATTCTGAGGTATTAAATAGGGGTAAATTATGTGTTCGAAAAGGTGATTTAGTCTTACGTGGTCAAACGTTGACGTTAGGATGTGGTAATATAGTTTCAATACATTCACCTACTTCTGGTCGTATTATTGATGTAATAAATAATTATATATTTTTTTTAGATCAATTTTTTGCTGTTGTAATAGTTGAATCAGATGGAAGAGATTTGTGGATTAGTCGAACACCTATATGTAATTATACACAGTTTAGTTCAAAAAAACTAATTAATTTGATTTATCATTCGGGTATACTTGGATTAAGTGGATCAGGTTTTAGTACTTCTAAAAAATTACAATGTGCTGTTGGTAAAGTACATACGTTAGTAGTAAATGCTGTTGAAAGTGAACCTTGTGTTACTTCTGATGATTGTTTAATTCAAAATTTTTCAAAGGAAATAATTGATGGGTGCAAAATTTTAATTTGGATTTTAAAAATTAAAAAAATACTTATTGTTGTTTCAGAAGAAAAAATAATTGCATTTAATGTTTTAAAAAAAAGTGTTATTAATCTAAAAGATTTTGAACTACTCAAAGTAAAAAATAAATATCCTTCTGGAAGTAGTAAAAAGTTAATTCAAATTTTGTTTAATAAAGAAATTCCACAAGGTAAACATGCTATTGATTTAGGTATAATAATGTATAATGTTGCAACTGTTTTTGCAATTAAAAAAGCAATATTAGATGGAGAGCCATTAACTGAGAGAGTAATTACATTGTATGGAGATAAATTTTTACCTTCAAAAAATGTTTTAGTACGTATTGGAACTCCTATTAGCCATTTGATGAAAATTTATAAACTTAATGAGAAAACACTTAAAGTAAATATAGGAGGCCCGATTACAGGATTGTTAATTAGAAATTTTAATTTTTCAGTATTAAAAACGAATAATTGTATTATGTTTGTATCTATTCAAAATAACGAACTTAATAATTTTGAAGAGAAAAATTGTATTCGTTGTGCTGCTTGTTCTTATTCATGTCCAATGAATTTACTTCCAGAACAGTTGTATTGGTATAGTAAACATTCTAATCATGAAAAAACTCAGATATATAATATTCAAGATTGTATTGAATGTGGTATTTGTGAACAGGTATGTCCTAGTGATATTCCGTTAATGAGTTACTATAGGAGAGAAAAAAAACAAATATCTATTGCGAAATTTAAAAATTATCAAATAAAGAAATTTAAAAATTTATTTTTATTACGTAAACAAAGATTAAATAATCTAAATTCTAGAAAAAAAAATACGATTGTATCTCAATACATTGCTCTTAATAAGTTTAATTTTAAGGTATAAATCATATTGTATTTTATATCTTATATATAATGTCAAGAATTAAAAATAGGGGCAAAGCGCATTAATTTTTAGTACAAAAATGCTAAGAGGTATATATTTTTTTTTAACAATATATTTAATGTTAATTGTTTAAATTTAAGTATAAGAGTTTATAAAAAGAAAGTATCATGAAATATATGAGACATTTTTTAGATTTTTATCATCATAAAAATACTTCTGAAATAATGTTATTAGTATTTTGTGCCGCTGTTCCAGGAATATGTACAGAAATTTATTATTTTGGATTTGGTGTTTTGTTTCAAATATTACTGTCTGTTTTTTTTTCTGTTTCATTTGAATTTTTAGTTAAGAGGTTACGGAAGCAAACAGTTAAAAGTTTGTTTTCTGATAATTCTGCAGCAGTTACTGGTGTTTTAATAGGAATAAGTTTACCATCATTATCTCCGTGGTGGTTGTCATTTTTTGGTGCGTTTTTTTCTATAGTGATTGCTAAACAAATTTATGGTGGATTAGGTAATAACATTTTTAATCCAGCTATGACTGGATATTCAATATTGTTAGTATCATTTCCTATTTTAATGACTAATTGGTCTTTTCAAAATTCTTCATATTTTAATTTATTTGATTTAAATAATACATTTTCTGTTATTTTTTGTACTGATATAAATCATTATTATTCTCTTATTGATGAATTTCAAATGATGTATAAGTTTATTACTCAAGCTACTCCATTGGAACAAATAAGAACGCATGTTTTGGATTTTAATAATAAAATTGATAATATTTTTGAATTTGTAAATTATAACTATTATTTTAAAAATTGGAAGTGGATATCGATTAATATTAGTTTTTTAATTGGGGGTATAGTACTGCTTGGTTTTAATGTAATTTGTTGGAGAATTCCGGTTAGTATATTGTTTAGTTTATATGTTTTTTTCGCATTGGATTATTATTTTTTTAAAAAAAGTATGTATTATCCTATTATGCAACTTTTTTTTGGAAGTACTATGTTTTCTGTGTTTTTTATTGCTACAGATCCTGTAACTACTTCAATTACTAAAATAGGACGAATAGTATTTGGTTGTATTGTAGGATTTTTGATTTGGTTAATCCGTAGTTTTGGAAATTATCCTGATGCAATAGCGTTTTCTATATTACTGTCTAATTCTATAGTACCATTAATAGATCATTATACTCAACCTCGTGTATATGGATATGTTAAAAAAAAATAATAAAAGAAAAATTTTTTGCTCTGCACTGGTTTTAGGTAGTTTTGGGTTTTTAGCTGCTAGTTTTGTTTCTATTATATATGTTATTACTAAAAATAAGATTCAGTATCAAGAACAGAGATATAAAAATATTATATTTAATCACATTGTTCCTTCAAATTTACACGATAATGATATTCAAAGATCATGTTTAATTTTAAACAATAAGTTATTAGGAGATAAAAAAAATCATTATTTGTGGTTAGCGAAAAAGAAACAAGATATTACTGCTGTGATATTTGAAACTATTGCTCCCGATGGATATTCAGGAATAATAAAAATGGTTATATCTTTAGATATTAAAAATGGAAAAATTTTGGGAGTTAGAGTGTTAAGTCATAATGAGACTCCTGGTTTAGGTGATAAAATTGATGTTAACATTTCAAATTGGATTACAAAATTTTCGGGTGTAAAAATATTTTCTTTAGATGAGCGTGACTTATCTTTAAAAAAATATGGAGGAAACATTGATCAATTTACGGGAGCAACGATCACACCATTAGCTGTTGTTAATTCTATTAAACGTACAATCGTTTTAGTTAAAATGTTGTTATCATCTAAATTTTCTGAGTTGACATCATGTGATAATTATGAGTAATATTTTAAAAATTTTTGTTGATGGATTATGGAAAAAAAATTCATCGTTAGTACAATTGTTAGGATTGTGTCCTGTATTAGCAATTACAGTAAATGCTATTAATGCTATTGGTTTAGGTTTAGCAACTACTTTAGTATTAATTTGCTCTAATGCAACAATTTCTTTAATTAAGAACAATATTCAAAAAGATTTTCGTATTCCTATTTATATAATTATTATTAGCTCTGTAGTTAGTTCTATTGATTTAGTTATTAAAGCTTATGCATTTAATTTATATCAGTCATTAGGAATTTTTATCCCGTTAATTATTACTAATTGCATTGTTTGTAATCGTGCTGATTTAATTGCTGTTCATAATTCTGTTTTAGTTTCTATTTTAGATGGATTGAGTATAGGTTTAGGTTCTACGTTAACAATGTTTTTATTGGGATCAATTCGTGAAATTATAGGTCACGGAACGCTGTTTTTTGGGATTGAACATGTATTAGGTGAGTCTTTTAGGTTTCTTTATATTGAAGTACTAGATAAAAATTCAGTATTTTTATTGTTTGCATTTCCATCTGGAGCTTTTATGATTTTAGGTATTGTATTAGCAGGAAAAAATTTTTTAGATGAAGTTTTGGGTATTATAGAACATAAAAATGTTTGTGTATGTTCAAATAAAGTTTTAGTTTATAAAGATGGAAATAAAAAAATTGAATCACAAAAATCGTTATAAAATTTTAAAAATGTTTTCAAATATTTATATTAACTTTAAAACTGGTTTGGTATTTACTTCTAATTTTGAATTATTAATTTCTGTAATGTTATCGGCACAAACTACTGATCGTATGGTTAACAAAACAACGCAAAGATTGTTTGGTATTGCAAACACACCTTCTGGTTTTATTTCAATAGGATTACATGCTATTAGAGAAAATATAAGGAAATTAGGTTTATATAACAAAAAGTCTAGTAATATATTACGGACGTGTGAAATTTTATTAAAAAGATATGGTGGTAAAGTACCAAATAATAGAGAGGATTTAGAATCTTTGCCAGGAGTAGGTAGAAAAACAGCGAATGTTATTTTAAATGTTATATTTAAAAAAAAAACTATTGCAGTAGATACTCATGTTTTTCGTTTATGTAATCGTATTGGTTTTGCAAAAGGAACAACAGTTTTGACAGTAGAAAAAAAACTACTGAATATAGTTCCAGAAAAATTTAAGTTAAATTTCCATGCTTGGTTTATTATGCATGGTCGTTATATTTGTACATCTCGTGTGCCAAAATGTTCAAAATGTATTATTAGTAGTTTGTGTGAATTTAAAGATAAAAACATATAATAAGATATTATATTAATTATTCATTATATTAATATGAAAAGTGTTGTCGTATATGTATGTGTTTAAATTAATTTTTAAAAATCATCTTTTTATTAGTTTTAATTTAAATAATTAAAATATATTTTTTAATTACAATGTTAAAATATGATCATAATTTTTATGTTCATAATTATAAATAGAAATTTTTTTAAAAATATGCTAGTTTTATAAATTGTGATTTTAATTGTATATCAATAATGATTGATTAATATAATAATTATTTATAAAATTTTTGTTTTAGGATAATTTATGTTAACTGATACGTTAATTCAAGAGTTTCAAGATAGAAATTTAATTTCTCAAATTACAAATGAAATAGATTTAAAAAATATTTTGTTACATAATAAGATTTCTTTATATTGTGGCTTTGATATAACTGCTGATAGCTTACATGTTGGCCATATTTTACCATTATTATGTTTAAGAAGATTTCAAAATTTAGGTCATAGACCGGTCATATTAATGGGAGGTGGTACAAGCTTAATTGGTGACCCTAGTTTTAAATTGTTAGAAAGACAATTAAATTCGATTGAATTAGTTCATACTTGGAAACAAAAAATTACAAAGCAATTGTCATTATTTTTAAAGTTTAATGTAGGTAAAAATAATGCTTTAATTGTAGATAATTATGAATGGTTTAAAAATATCAATGTTCTAACGTTTTTGAGGGATATTGGAAAACATTTTTCTATTAATCAAATGATAGTTCGTGATGCTATTCAAAGAAGAATTAAACGTTTAGACCAGGGTATTTCATTTACTGAATTTTCTTATAATTTATTACAAGCTTATGACTTTTATTTTTTGAATAAACAATTAGATGTGATTTTGCAGATTGGGGGATCAGATCAATGGGGAAATATTATTTCTGGTATTGATTTAATTCGACGTTTGCATAAAAAACGTGCATATGGAATTACTGTTCCGTTATTAACGAAAAAAGATGGTAGAAAGTTTGGAAAAACTGAATTAGATACCATTTGGCTAGATAAAATGAAAACTAGTCCTTATAAATTTTATCAATATTGGATGAATATATCTGATTCGGATATATATAGTTTTTTAAAGATGTTTACTTTTTTAAGTTTGTCTGAAATAAAAGCTTTAAAGGATACAACTAAACCAACAGAATTAAATTCTGTTAAAAAAATTTTAGCTGAGTATTTAACTAACTTAGTACACGGTTCGAACGAGGTTCGAGCTATTCAGCGTATTACATCCAGTCTTTTTTCTGGTAAATTTTCTGAAATGAAAGAAACTGATTTTTTTCAATTGGAGCAGGATGGAATGCCATCTGTTCAATTATATAATTCAGGTAATCTTCAACAGTTATTAGTATATTCAAGATTAGCACTGTCGCGGTCTCATGCAAAAAGTATGATTGTTTCAAATTCTGTTCGCATTAATAATATTATTCAGAACAATCCCTTTTATATTTTGTGTAATCGCGATAAAATGTACCATAAGTACACTTTGTTATCGCGAGGTAAAAAAAATTTTTGTTTGTTATGTTGGACAAAATAAAATTTTTTGGTAAACCGATGAAATGTATTATTTGTTAAGTTATTAAATTTTAATAAATATTTTTATTTAGAATTCGAAACTATTACCGCATCCACAAAAATTTTTAATTTTTGTGTGAGAAAATTTAAAAGAATAATTTAGTCCTTCTTTTACAAAATCTATTTTTACGCCATCCAGCATGTGTAATTCGTTAGTGTTAACAATTATTGAAACGTCATTAGCATAGAAAATAATTTCCGATAAATTGGTAGACGTATCTACAACTTCTTCCATACAGTATTTAAATCCTGCGCATCCTGTTTTTTTAAGTCTTAATTTTATTTTTTTTTTATTTTTTTTTGTTAAAAACAAAATTTGTTTTTTGGCTGAAGAAGTTATTTTGATACCTTGTGTATTTTTTATTTTATTATTTTGGGGTGAAATTAATGTGATACAGGAATTTTTGTGAGTCATTTTAATTCCTAAAAGTAGTGTTGTTAGTTTAATATTATTAATTTTAAAAAATTAAAATAAAATTTTATGTTACAAAATTTAATTAAAAATCGTATTATGTTATATAAATAAGGTATAATTATTTATTGAAACATTTTATTTTACGTTTTATATACATATTTATTTTTTTATGTAAACATTATTTTAAATGTATGATTAAGTAAAATTAAATATTTTATATGTTAATAACATTTTTATTTGATTAAGATATATAAATATAATTGTATTATACAATTTTAAATGAGATTTTAAAGATTGTTTTTTGAAATTAACGATTTATATTTTATTTTCAGTGTTTTTTGGATTTTATATAATAAAATATATAATTCGATGTTTATTCCTATATTTAAATTGTATCTTTGATTGATTATTAGATTATATATGGTTGTGTATATGTAATATAATACAATGGAAGAAACTATAAAAAAGGTATAATATTCGTATGCAAAATCCGAGAGAAGGTATGGATTTACCTCAGGTTATTTTTTCTTTAGTTTTTATTTTTATTATGATTATTTCAAGTTTATGGATTATGCGTCCATTTTTTTTAGGATTTGCATGGGCTAGTATGGTGGTAGTAGCAACTTGGCCAATTTTTTTAAAATTACAGATATTGCTGTGGGGAAATCGTGCTTGTGCTGTAGTTATGATGACTTTTTCTTTGTTGTTAGTTTTTATAATTCCTATAGTATGTTTAGTAAATAGTTTAATAGATAATAGTACTTCAGTAATTAGTTGGTTAAGTTCAGATAAATTTAGGTTTCCAAGTTTGGAATGGCTTCAGGATATTCCTATTATTGGTATAAAATTATTTTCTAGTTATCAAAAGTTATTAAATGAAGGTGGAGCTGAATTAATTACCAAAGTACAACCGTATATGGGAAAAACTACTGAATTTTTTGTAATTCAAGCTGGGCATTTTGGTAGATTTATATTGCATTTAATATTTATGTTGATTTTTAGTGCATTATTATATTGGAATGGAGAAAAAGTTCAAAGTGTTATTCGGCATTTTGCTATTCGATTAGGTTCAAAATCAGGTGATTCAGTAGTTTTATTAGCTGGTCAAGCTATTAGAGCAGTAGCTTTAGGGGTTGTAGTAACAGCTTTAGTACAAGGTATATTAAGTGGTATAGGATTAGCTATTTCTGGAATACCGTATTCTTCTTTATTAATGATGTTGATAATTATTTTTTGTCTAGTTCAATTAGGCCCGTTACCTGTATTAATTCCTGCTATAATATGGCTATATTGGAATGGTAAAACTACATGGGGTACTGTGTTATTAATTTGGAGTTGTGTAGTATGTATTTTAGATCATATATTACGCCCAATTTTGATACGTATTGGTGTAGATTTACCGACAGTATTAATTTTGTCAGGTGTAATTGGAGGTTTAATCGCATTTGGAATGATTGGATTATTTATTGGACCAGTAGTATTAATTATTTCATATCGTCTTATTTCTTCCTGGATGGATGAAATTCCAGCTCCTAATTCATTATCTAAAAAATCGGTGCAACAATTGTTATTTAAAAAAAAAAATTAATAAAAAGCGTTAATACAGTCTTAATTTATTAAGTTGTTTATGAATATATTTTTGTATGAAAATTAAAAGTAGTAATAAAAATATAATTTTATTAATTTTTATATTTGTATTGTAAATAATAGATTTAACGGAAAATTGATATTTATACGGTTTAAATGAAAGTTTTGAATGTTTGTTTTTTTTTAAAATCAACATTTAGTTACGTATATATATTAATACATTTTATATTTTAAAAGTTGTCTAATTATTTTTAGATTAATTTTAAATAATATTTACTTTAGAACTAAAATATATTTATATTTAAATATCAATTTTCAAGACAACATTATATATAAATTTTATATTTGTGCGTAATTTTAAAAGATAATGTATTATTAGTTGTATCTAGAGTTTTATTCTAATTTTTGATTCTAAATTTCATTAGAATGAGTTTGTGCATTTTTTTTTTGAATATTAAAAATTTATTTATAACTATATAGAGTGATAGATTTTCATTTATTTTTCTTAAAACAGAGATTTTTATTTAGTGAATAATATGAAAAAAACAGATGAATTGCGAACAATACGCATTGACCCGTTAGTTACTCCAGCTGAATTAGCACAACGTCATGTTATAACTCCTTCAATTATGGATACTGTTATTTCAACGAGAAAAAATATTGCTAATATTATGACGGGATTAGATCCTCGTTTACTTGTCATTATAGGACCTTGTTCAGTACATGATCCTGTTGCTGCAGTAGAATATGCTGGAAGATTACAAGTATTGCGTAAGAAATATGAATCGCGTCTTGAAATTGTTATGCGAACTTATTTTGAAAAACCTCGTACAGTAATAGGTTGGAAGGGGCTAATTTCAGATCCTGACCTTAATGGTAGCTTTCACGTAAATAATGGTTTATCGATAGCTAGAAAATTATTGTTGGACATTAATAAGTTAGGAGTTCCAGCTGCGACTGAATTTTTAGACATGGTAATAGGACAATTTATTGCTGATCTCATTAGTTGGGGCGCTATTGGTGCGCGTACTACTGAAAGTCAAATTCATCGTGAAATGGCATCAGCATTATCTTGTCCTGTAGGTTTTAAAAATGGTACGGATGGTAATATAAGAATTGCTGTAGATGCTATTCGTGCTGCTAGTGTAGAACATTTATTTTTAGCGCCTAACAAATATGGTCAAATGACTATTAATTATACCAGTGGAAATCCCTTCGGTCATGTTATTATGCGCGGTGGAAAATCTCCAAATTATCATGCTAAAGATATTGCTATTGCAATAAAATACTTACACGAATTTACTCTTTCAGAGTATTTGATGATAGACTTTAGTCATGGAAATTGTTTAAAACAACATCGTCGTCAATTAGATGTGGGTGAATCTATTGCTAAGCAGATAAGAGATGGATCAACAGCTATTTTTGGTGTTATGATTGAAAGTTTTTTAGAAGAAGGTTCTCAAAAAGTTATTGACAATAAATCTTTAGTATATGGAAAATCTATTACTGATCCTTGTTTGGGTTGGAATGATAGTGCATTTTTACTTGAAAAGTTGGCAAATGCTGTTGATAGTAGATTTTAATTTTTTTTATAGATACCAGTTAGAGTAACTGGTATCTGTTTTGTAGATTATTAGTATATAAGAAAGTAAAGTAATATTTCAAAATTAGTTTATCGAAAATATTATTACTTGCTCTAAAATATTATTTTTAGAAAAGATCTATAATAATGTAAAAATTAGTAATTAAGGATCAATAATGCCTACTATTAAGTTTATTGATGGTACTTGTCGGGTATATCCGGGTTCTATTTCAGTATTAGATATTTTGAAAGATGTTTCTCCTAATTCAGTTCAAGATTTTATGTTTGGATGTGTTAATGGAATTAGCGTAGATCGAAATGCTATTGTAACTAATGATTCTATTGTGAAATTTGTATATAAAACGGATCAGTCTACTTTGGATATTATACGTTATTCTTGTATATGTTTATTAGGGAAAGCAGTTAAAAAATTGTGGCCTAGTTCGAAAATTGGAGAAAGTGATGTTTTAGAGAATGGTTTTTTTTGTGACATAGAAGTAGATTTTTCATTTAATGAAACAAGTTTACATTTGTTAGAAGCATGTATGCGACAAATGATTAATAAAAAATATAAGATATATACAAAAACGTTTTCTTTAAAAAAAGCTAGTACTATTTTTAAAAATAGGAATGAGACTTACAAATTGTTTTTATTAGATAGGTTAGTTAATTTTTCTAATCAAGTTGTATCTTTGTGTTTTCATGAAGAGTATATAGATATTCAAAAAAAGATTTCTGTTCCAAATATATTTTTGTGTCGTAATTTTAGATTACAAAAGTTTTCTGGTGTATATTGGAAGGGAAAAAGAGAAAATAAAGTATTACAACGCATATATGGCACTTCATGGATTACGCGAATTCAATTAGAAAAACATTTAGATAACGTTAAAAAATTGGATTCAAGAGATCATAGAAAAATTTCTAAAATATTAGATTTATATCATATTCAGGAAGATTTACCAGGAATGATTTTTTGGCATAGAAATGGATGGATTGTTTTTCAAGAATTAAAAAAACTTATTCGTGTTAAACTAAGAAAATATAATTATCAAGAAGTTAAAACTCCTGTCATGATGAATAAAAAAATATGGAAAGATAGTGGTCATTTAGATAATTATAAAGAGTCCATGTTCATGGTATGTTCCAGTAATTTTGAGTATGGAATAAAACCTATGAATTGCCCTGGGCATGTACAAATTTTTAACCATGTTGTTCGTTCTTATCGTGATCTTCCAATTCGTATTTCAGAATTTGGTAGTTGTCATCGTAATGAGCCTTCGGGTGCATTGCATGGTTTGATGCGGATTAGAAATTTTACTCAAGACGATGCACATATTTTTTGCCGAGAGGATCAAATATGTAGCGAGGTTAGCAACTGCATACGAATGGTGTATGAGATATATAAGATATTTGGTTTTAAGAAGATTCTAGTTAGATTATCTACAAGACCTAAAAATAGAATTGGAAATGATAATATATGGGATAAAGCTGAAAATGATTTAGCTACGTCATTGCGCGAAAGTAAGATAGAATTTGAGTATCAGCATGGAGAAGGGGCTTTTTATGGTCCAAAAATTGAACTGTCATTATTTGATTCTTTAGGACGTGTTTGGCAGTGTGCTACTATACAATTAGATTTTTGTTTACCAATAAATTTAAAGGCATTTTACATTGATCATAATAATGAACGTAAAGTTCCAATTATAGTTCATAGAGCGGTATTAGGTTCTATTGAAAGGTTTATTGGTATTTTGATAGAAGAGTACATAGGAAACTTTCCAACGTGGTTAGCTCCCATCCAAGTAGTTTTAGCTAATGTTAATAGTAATCATCTTCAATATATTAAACTATTATATAAAGAATTTTATGCTTTGGGAATTCGTTCAGAAATAGATTCAAGAAATGAAACTATTAGTTATAAAATTAGAGAACATATTGCACGTAAAATTCCTTATATAATTATTTGTGGTGATAAAGAGGTAAAAAATAACACGATAACACTTAGAACTAGGTCTGGGAAGAATTTTTACTGCATAGATGTTCAATTTTTTATTTCAAAGCTATGTAAAGAAATTAATAGTTATAGTTGTAGTCTAATGGAGGAATAAAGTATTAAAGGTGGAAAAAAAAAAATACAAATAATAACAAAACCAAATAAGATAAATCATGAAATTGGTGCAGAAAAAGTACGTCTTACTGATGTTAATGGTCGTCAGATTGGTATTGTTACTTTAAAAAGTGCTTTATATAAAGCAGAAGAAGTAGGTATGGATTTAGTAGAAATTAGTCCTAATTCTGAACCTCCAGTATGTCGTATTATGAATTATGGCAAGTTTTTGTATGAAAAAAGCAAATCTATAAAAGAACAAAGAAAAAAACAAAAGGTTAGAAATATTAAAGAAATTAAATTTAGACCAAATACTGATGAAGGAGATTATAAAGTTAAACTACGCAATTTAGTACGATTTTTAGAAGAAGGAGATAAAGTTAAAGTTACTTTACGTTTTCGTGGACGTGAAATGGTACATCAAAAATTAGGGATTGATGTTTTAAATCGTATTAAAAGTGATTTAATTGAGCTGGCAGTAGTAGAAGTATTTCCTTCTAGAGTAGAAGGACGTCAGATGATTATGATTTTAACATCTAAAAAGAAGTAAAACGTAATTGCAGTAATTAAATTTATTTCCTATTGGAATTTGAAGATGCCTAAAATTAAAACATTGCGTAGTGCAGCTAAGCGTTTTAAAAAAACCGAATCTGGTAAATTTAAACGAAAACAAGCACATTTAAGACATATTTTAACAAAGAAGAATACTCATTATAAGCGTCATTTACGTTCAAAAGTAATGATTTCTAAAAAAGATATTCAAAAAGTTCGTTTATTTTTGCCGTATTTATGAGTTTAGTTTTTAAAATTTCGTACGAAAAAAGAGAGAAACATTATGGCTCATGTTAAAAGAGGAGTAATTGCTAGAGCTCGCCATAAAAAAGTATTAAAACAAGCTAAGGGTTATTATGGTGCTCGATCTCGCACATATAGGACAGCGCGTCAAGCGATTATTAAAGCAGGACAATATTCTTATAGAGATCGTCGTCAACGTAAACGTTATTTTCGAAAATTATGGATAACGCGAATTAATGCGGCAGTACGTGAAAATCAAATTTCTTATAGCAAATTTATGTACGGTTTAAAGAAAGCATCGATTGCTGTAGATAGAAAAATGCTTTCAGAACTTGCTATTTTTGACAATGTATCTTTTTGTTCATTAATAAAAAGTTCTAAGGATGCTTTAACAAGCATTGAACTTAACAAAAATTTGTAAATTTTTATGTATGAATATATTTTGTAAAAGTTTAAATAAATAGTTTTTTTTTAGGCCTCCATATTGGAGGCTTTTTTCAATATAATTAGTATTATTTAATAATAAATAATAATTTTAAATAATTTAATAATAAACAATAATATATTGTGAATTTTATAAGAGAATATTAACAATGTGTGATGCGCTAAAATCTATTAAAAAAATTAAAAAAGAAATTCAACGAACTACTACTGTTGAGGAATTAAAGACATTACGAATTAAATATTTAGGAAAAAAGGGCTATTTAGCTTCAAAAATGCAAAAATTGTTTTCTTTATCATTAGATAAAAAAAAAATATATGGGTCAATTATTAACAAATTTAAATCAGATTTGAATATTGAATTAGATTTACATAAAAAAATTCTGGACATGATTGCAGTATCGTCTCTTAATAAAAAAGAAAAAAATTTTGATGTATCATTAATTAGTCGTAAAAATGATATTGGAACAATACATCCTATTACGTATGTTATTAGTAGTATAGAAAATTTTTTTTTAAAATTAGGGTTTTCAGTTATAACAGGGTTTGAGATAGATGATGATTATCACAATTTTGATCTTTTAAACATTCCTAAATATCATCCAGCTAGAGCGGATCACGATACTTTTTGGTTTGATGCTAATCGTTTACTTCGAACTCAAACTTCAAATATGCAAATTAGAACTATGAAAAATGAAACTCCTCCTATTAAAATTATAGTTCCAGGTAAGGTATATCGAAACGATTATGATGCTACTCATACTCCAATGTTTCATCAAGTTGAAGGACTAATAGTAGATCATGATGTTAATTTTTTTCATTTAAAATGGATTATTGAAATGTTTTTAAAATTTTTTTTTAATAAAACAGTAAAAATTAGGTTTAAATCGTCGTATTTTCCTTTTACAGTATTGTCAGCAGAAGTAGATATATTAGGAAATAATAAAAAATGGTTAGAGGTTTTAGGTTGTGGTATGATTCACCCTAAAGTGTTGTCTAATGCTAATATAAATCCTAAAATGTATTCTGGTTGTGCTTTTGGGATAGGAGTAGAAAGAATTACTATGCTACGTTATGGAATATCTGATATTCGAGTTTTTTATGAAAATAATTTAAAATTTCTTACACAGTTTAAATAAGATGAGTACTAATCATGGAATTTAGTGAAAAATGGTTATTAGATTGGTTAGGTTTTTCTATTAGCAATGTTTTTTATGAACAAATGACTAAATCTGGTATAGAAGTTGAAGCAATTGCTAAAATATCAAAAAATTTTGAACGAGTAATTGTAGGAGAAGTTGTTGAACGTTTATATGTAAACACTATGCATAATATAGTTTTTTTAAGAGTAAAACTTTCAGAAAAAAAAATGATTTTTAGTATATCTTCTAATGACATAGAATTTTCACGTGGAACAAAAATAGCTATAGCTACTCAAGATTCTAAATTATTTAATAATAGATTAATTAGTATGTTACGATTTAAAGAAAAGATTTCAGAAGGTATGGTATGTTCATTTAAAGATTTAGGTATTCTAAATATTAAAAATAAAATAGTTGAAATATGTTCTGAAGTTCCTGTTGGAACTGACATTAGTAAATTTTTGTGGTTTGATGATGATCGTATTATTAAAGTTAGTAGCGCTCCAAACCGTGCCGATGGAATGAGTATTTTAGGTATAGCAAGAGATATGTCAGCATTAAATAATTTATGTTTACCTACATTAAAAGAATATCATATTAATATTACTAACCATGAAAAATTTAGAATTTTAATTAATATACCTGATGTTTGTTTAAATTTTATTGGACGTACTATCCAAAGCGTTAATTTAAATAGGCAAACTCCTCTTTGGATATTAGAAAGACTTAGAAGATCTTCTATTAGTTCAGAAAATGTTTTGGTAGATATTATTAATTATGTATTGATAGAGTTAGGACAACCAATTTTTTCATTTAATATTCATGGAATTGTTCAGAATATAATTATCAGAACTGCCCGAGATAATGAACAGTTTTTTGATAGTTGTTCACAAAGAGTGCCTATTGATAAGCGTACTATATTACTTTCTGATGACAAAGAAATATTAGTATTGGGAAATCATACTAATTCTTATAATTCGAGATTGTCGTTGAGTTCTCATAATATATTTTTAGGATGTGCACTTTTTAATCCAGAATATATAAATAATGATTCGCATTTTAATTTTGGATTTAAAAATAAAATTACAGAATATTACTCTAGAGGAGTAGATTCAGATATTCAATATAAGGCATTAAATTATGTAACATATTTGGTGTTAAAAATTTGTGGAGGTAATGCTAGTAATGTTGTTTTAGCAAATTCGTCAAGAGTTACTGTTATTCAAAAAAAAATATTTGTGTTAAAAAAAACGCTTCATAGATATGTTAATAACATTATTAGTGATACTTTAGTAGTAAAATATTTATTACAATTAGGGTATTTAGTTGAAAAACAAAAACATTGTTGGTTAGTTATTCCTCCTAGTTGGAGATTTGATATCCAAATTCAAGAAGATGTAATTAGTGATTTAGTGCGTGTTTTTGGATATCATAACATTCCTGCTTGCGCGTTAGTTACTAATTATAAATTAGTACACGATGATAATATATATACGTCTTTGAATAGAATAAAATTATTGTTAGTAGATTTAGGATATAATGAAGTAATTACTTATAGTTTTGTAGATTCTCAAATACAAAAATATTTGTTTCCTAAGAGGAAACAATTTTTTTTATTAAATCCTATTTCTCGTAAAATGTCGTCTATGAGATTATCTTTGTGGAATGGTTTGTTGTCTAGTGTTTTATATAATCAAAATAGACAAGAGAAAGTCATGCGTTTTTTTGAAAGTGGGTTGTGTTTTGAAGAGGATGGCAACGAATATTTAGGAGTTAAACAGGATTTGTACTTAGCTGGCGTTATTAGTGGTTATAAGAATGAAACGGATTGGAGATCGTTTAACAAGATAGTTAGTTTTTATGATTTAAAAGGTGATATAGAATTAATTATGGCTTTATTAAGAAAATTAGATAAAGTATCATTTAAAAAAATGTTATTTCAAAATTTATGTCCTAAACAAAGTGCAGCTATTTATTTTGAACGTGAAATGATTGGTGTTATTGGAGTAATTAGTTCTAATATTTCAAAAAAAATGGGTTTAAAATATAAAACTATTGTATTTGAATTAATATGGAAAAAAATTGCTCAAAGTAATGATTATAGAATTCGAGATGTATCTTTATATCCAAGATGTTCAAGAGACATTTCTATTATTGTTAATGATTCAATTGCAGCTGATGAAATTCTTAAAGTTAGTAAAAACGTTTTTTTAGATAAAATTGTTGAAGTTAAATTATTTGATGTTTTTTATGGAAAAAATGTAGGATTAAACAAGAAAAGTTTATCATTGAGATTTATATTTGGAAGTAGTAAAAGAACGTTGTCAGAGGAAATAATTTCAAATTGTTTAAATGAATGTATACGAATTTTGCAAGAAAAATTTAATGCGATATTGAGGGATCGAAATTTTTTATTTTAACAAAAAGGTTTATATTAAAATATGGCTGTTTTTTTATATAAATTTTTTATATTTATATTTGTTTATTTTAATTATTGGTACTAAGAATAAAACGTAGTTTTAATATCGGAGTTATCGTCTTGAGTATAATTTTAATATTCAATGTAGTATTTAAGAAAATGTTTAAAAAAACATAGAAAATTTTTTATTAACGTTATTTATAGGAAAAATGATGGATAATTTTATTTCACATATTTATGCTGTAGAAAATAGTACTACTATTCCTAGTAGCAATTCGTATTCTCTTATATTTATGTTATTGGTATTTTTATCAATTTTTTATTTTATGATTTTTCGCCCTCAAAGAAAAAAGATTCAAGAACATGATAGATTAATAAAATCTTTGTCATATGGTGATGAAGTTTTTACTTCTAGCGGTTTTGTAGGAAAAATAGTAAAGATAACAAAAACAGGTTATATTGTTTTAGAGTTAAATAATAATGTTGAAGTTTTCGTTAAGTCTGATTTTATAGTATCTATATTTCCAAAGGGTACGTTAAAAAATATGAAATCAATGTAAAGACATGGATGGATAATTTTTTATATGTTTTAAAATTATCTTAGTAATTTAAATAATTATGCGAACATTAAATTTTTATATTTTTTATTGCTTGTTTTATATTTAGTTAAATATTATATTAGAATTTTTTTTTAAGTTTTTATAAAAAACTTTAATAGGTTATTTTAAGTATTTTTAGACATGTTTATATAGTAATGTTAATATTTATATTAGAAAAATTTGAAATAGTAAAAAATAAATTTTGTATTTTAAATAAAATTGCTAAACGATTATTTTTAATAGAAACAATTTTGTGGTTTATCATTACTTTGTTAAAAAATTCATGGATTAATTGACAAAAAGAATTTAGCGTAAGCATCATTGATATGTATGTTTCTTTTGAAAAAGGATGTTTATATTTTTTTTCAATAATATTTAATTGTTCAATTAATTTAATTTCTTCGATTTGTTCAAGAGTTTTCATGTTAATATTGAAGGATATATTTTCTTTAAATTGTTTCAATATATTAGAGACTCGTTTTTGAGTTATTATTAAATTTTGAAGAATTTTTGGATGGTTTTTAAAAACATAGGTTATGGCTTTTATTTTAGGATCTATGTTAGTTAATATTTTTGTATTATTTTCTAATATTGATTTTATAATTGAATGATTGTATTTGTTTTTATCATATATTGAATATATTCTATTAAATAAAAATTGAATTTCTTTTTTTAAAATTATGTCTGAGTTATTTATTTTTTTATATGTTTTTAGTGATTTTTCTAGTAAATCATATAAATTTATATGTATATTTTTTTTTATAATAATACGCATTATTCCTGTTGCTAAGCGTCGTAATGAAAAAGGATCTTTTTCGCTTATATTATAATTCTTATTGATACTAAATAATCCTGTTAAAGTATCTATTTTGTCTGCTAATGCTAATGAGTACGAAATAGTATTAGACGGTAAATTATCTTTAGAAAATTTTGGTTGATATTGTTCTTTAATTGCTATAGCTATATTTTTAGGCTCTAAATCATGTAACGCATAGTACATTCCTATTATTCCTTGACATTCAGGGAATTCAAATGTCATATTAGTTACTAAATCGCATTTAGATAAATCAGCAGCTCGTATACAATCATTTACATTAGCGTGCGTAAATTTTGAGATCCAGGTTATTAATTTTTTTATTCTATGTGTTTTATCTAATAGAGTTCCAAGAGTATCATGAAATATAATTTTTTTTAATAAAGGTTTATAGTCTATTAATTTTTTTTTTGTATCTTTTTTAAAGAAAAATTCAGCATCAACAAATTGGGCGTGAATTACTCTTTCATTTCCGCGGACAATATTATTAGGATAGCTAGTTTCGATATTAGATACAACGACAAATGAGTTTAAAATTGTACCATTATTAGTGCTATATATTGGCAAACATCGTTGTTTTTTTTCTATTATGTGTACTAATATTTCTTGAGGAAGGTTTAAAAATCTTTTTTTAAATGTAGCAAGAAGTATGGTAGGCCATTCTACTAACGCTGTAATTTCTTCTAGCAATGTAGTTTTTATTTTTAAGATACCGTTGACGGATTGAGCTGCAATACTAGCATGTTTTTGAATTTTATGTTTTCGTGCATCGTAATCTGCAATTACCTTTCCTGAGTTTAGTAAAAGCTCAGGATATTGATAAGCGTGATTTAGGATAATTTTATTATTAGTCATAAATTTGTGTCCAGACAATAATCTATTTGTTTCTAATCCTAGTACATTATTACGTATAATTTCATGATTTAAGAGCATAATTACGTTTCGAACTGGTCGAGAGAATTGAATATCATTATTACTCCATTTCATAAATGTAGGAATTGAAATATTTTTAATAGCTAAACGACATAGTTCTATAAGAATTTCTTGAATGGATTTTTTATTTGTAATTTTTGAACACGTTACCCATGAACCTTTATTTGTATTTAAGTAAGTAATTTCATGTATTTTGATATTCATTTTTTGCATCCAAAATTTCATGATAGAAGTAGGGTTTCCAAGTTTGTCAAATGCATTTTTTATTGAAGGCCCCTTAGTTTGTAGGTAAAAATTTGTATCGGAAGTATTAATATCTAAAATCATTACTGCTATTCTTCTAGGTGTTGCAAACCATTTTGTTTGTTTATATTTCAAGTAGTATGTTTTAGATTTTTCAATAATTTGTTTATTAAAAGATTGTGCGATTGCTTTTAATGATTTAGGTGGAAGTTCTTCTGTTTCTATTTCTATTAAAAAAGTGTTTTTCATAATTAATTAGTCCTACTATTAATTTAAACTTTTAAAAAAATAAATTTATTTTTGTTTTTTGTAGTAATTTGTTGCAATCATTTTAGATGTATTACGAATATTTAATATATGTGTTTGACGTTGTGTAGTGGAAAACTTTTTTTTAGCATCTAGTAAATTGAAATAGTGTATAGAATAAATTAAATGTTCATATGCCGGAAACAATAAATTGTTAAACAATTTCATAATTCTATTTGACTCTTGTAAATGTTTTTCAAATAAGTCGAAATGTAGTTTAGAATCAGCGTATTTAAAGTTGTATGAAGAATGTTCAATTTCATTATTTAGAAATAAATCACCATAAGTAATAATATTATTATTCATATCTTGATTCCAAATAACATCATAGATGTTAGATTTATTTTGTATATGCATAGCAATTCTTTCTAAACCATATGTAATTTCAGTAGTGATTGGATTACAATTTATCCCCCCTACTTGTTGAAAGTAAGTAAATTGTGTTACTTCCATACCATTTAACCAGACTTCCCATCCTTGTCCCCATGCGCCTAATGTTGGATTTTCCCAATTATCTTCTACAAATCTAATATCGTTAGTTTTACAGTCAATATTTAATTTTTTTAATGAATTTAAATATAAACATTGTATATTGTGTGGAGATGGTTTTATAATTACTTGAAATTGATAGTAGTGTTGTAATCTATTTGGATTTTTTCCGTATCTTCCGTCTGACGGTCGCCTAGATGATTGTACATATGCCATAGATATTGGTTTAGAACCAATTGTTCCAAAAAAAGTTTTATTATGAAATGTTCCTGCTCCTACAGATATATCTAGTGGTTCAATAATAGTACAGTTTTGATTGTGCCAATATTTTTCTAGTGTACAAATTATTTCATAGAATGTTGTTGAAGTGTTCATTTTTTCCTTTTTAAAATTACTTAGCATATATAATTTAATTACACAACTATATATTTTATTTGGTATTATTATTCAAAAAAAATTATATTTTCATTTAAATATATTTATACGAAGTTTTTTAATTATTTCATGAATTTTAAAATTGCTTTATACTACTTAAGTATATATCAAATCAATATTAACGTTCTATAGATGATATGTATTATTTACTGGTTATCTTTTAATTTAATTTAAAAATACAAACATTTAAGTTAATTTTAAAAATTATATTTTTTGTTTTGTTATTTTTTTAAATAAATATTTTAAAGTTTAATAGATAGGAAAAAAAATGAAATACATTGGTGCGCATGTTAGTGCTGCAGGAGGTTTAGATCAAGTAATATTTCGATCTAAAGAATTAGGCGCAACGGCTTTTTCATTTTTTTTGAGTAATCCGTTAAGGTGGAATTTAATACAATTTCGTGATGAAACAATTAAAAAATTTATATTTTTATGTAAAAAATTTAATTATGTTTCTGATCAAATTTTACCTCATAGTAGTTATTTAATTAATTTAGGACATCCTTCTGATGAACATTTAAAAAAATCTAGATTATTATTTGTCAATGAGATAATTAATTGCAAAAAATTAAATTTGTCGTTATTAAATTTTCATCCTGGGAGTCATCTGCGAAAAATAAGTGAACAACATTGTTTAATAAGGGTAGCTGATTCAATTAATTTTGCTTTGCAGAATACTGTTGGAGTAAAATTAGTAATTGAAAATACAGCTGGACAAGGGTCTAACATAGGTTATTGTTTTGAACACTTAGCTCAAATTATTCATAAAGTTAAGGAAAAAGATCGTATTGGGATATGTTTAGATACGTGTCATTTGCATGCATCGGGGTATGATCTTAAAACAGAATTAGGATGCAGACAAACATTTAAAGCATTTAATGATATTGTTGGATTACATTATTTATCTGGGATGCATATAAATGATTCTAAAACAAAGAGGAATAGTCGTATTGATCGTCATCATAATTTAGGACAAGGTTATATTGGAAAATCTTCAATTAGATGGATTATTAGAAACATTAATTTTAAGCTTTTTCCAATGATTTTAGAAACAACGAATAATAAACTTTGGAAAGATGAAATAAATTGGATTAATTCATTATAAACATAATTAATATTAAGTATTATAGGTATAATGTTATTTATGTTAAATATTTAAAGTTTTTTTCTAATTTATAAATTCTATAGTAAATTATTTGTTAATATATTAATTAAACTGAGTAAATAATAATGTTAACTATTTATGGAATTAGTCGTACTAAATGTGGTAAAAAAGCTAGTCGCAGATTGCGTTTACAGAATAAATTTCCAGCTATAATTCATGTTTCTTTAATTTCTAATATTTCTATTGAGTTAAGTCAAAATGATTTTATTAATATAGAAATGAAAAATTCTGATTTTTATAAGAGTGAAGTTATTTTAATAGTAGATAAGGTTAAATATATTGTTAAAATACAGGAAATTCAAAGACATGCATTTAAGTCTAAAATATTACATATTGATTTTTTAAAAGTTAGTGTATAATGAATAAAATTCACGTTTAAAATTGATAATTTTATGTTTATTAAGAAATGTTTTCGGCACGTAATTTAATTTGATATCATACTGACATGATTTTAGTCAGTAAATTCAAAATTTTAATGTTTTCGTGCCGATTATGGTAGTAAATATAATTTAAATTTTAGTATAATTATTAATTTTGATACACAAGTCAATTTTAAAATTTATAAATTAGGTTTATTGAAAATATGTATTAAATCTTTATTGAGAAGAGATTAATATTTTCCATAGTATTTTTCGAAAAAAAATCAGTGTAGAGTTAGATTGTATATATATCATAATTGTTATTCCAGCAGATAATGAAATAGTTAGAAGTAAACATAAATTTACATTAGATATATATATTTTTTTTTTACCAGTATCAGTGTATCTTTTCCAAAGTTTCCATAATAAGAATATTCCTAACCATATTAATAATATTGCAGCTAAAAACTGAATTTTAAAATATGTATTTTCGCTATAATTAGTAGTGTTACTAATAGCTATTCCAGTAAAAATTCCAGGTAAAAAATATATTGGTGGCCATAATATACATCCTAATATATTTGGTATGATAAACGTTTTTAACGATATGTTTAACATACCACAAACCATAGGAACTAAGGGTCGAGTAGGTCCTATAAATCGGCCTAGTAATATTGTTGTAATAGGATAGTTTGTTAAGGTGTTTGTTATTTTATCTAAAACAACGTTATTATTTTTTAATAAATGAAGATTTGTTATGCATTTTTTGAATTTAAAACCGCAATAATAAGAAATCCAATCTCCGCACATACATCCAATTATTCCTACTATCCAAGCTGGATAAAAGCTTAATGTTCCATTACCTATTAATGTTCCTAAAATAGACATCAGGACTATTCCAGGTAAAAAAAGACCAACTAGTGCTAGCGATTCCAAAAAAGTGACTATCAACACCATAAATAGAGCATATGAGATAGATTTTGTTATGAAATATAAAAACCAAGTTTCCATATTTTCTCGTTTTTTATTTGTATAATATGTTTATTTTATTATTTTTTTAAATATTTATTAATTTGTAGAATATGAATCAGTTTTAAAAAAGTGTTAAATTTTATGGTATTTTTTTAAAGTTTAGATTTGTTTAAAAAAAAAATTTATAAAATTATTTGTATACATTTAATTTTTAAAGAATTTTTGTTAGCAAATTGAAAAATTTATAATAAGCATATTTTAGGGTGACTTGTAACGTTAGAGTGTGTAAGACAAATACAATAATTAGTATAGGTTATAAATTTTTAATAATAATATTTAGATAAAAATTTACGTTATTTTAACTAGTAATTTATTTTTTATAAAAATAATGTGTTTTTGAATTTTTACAAATAAAAATAATAGCATAAAATTTTTGCTAATTTTTAAATAAATACTTTAATATTACGCGATAATATGTAATTATGATATAAATAGCGTAGTAAATTATAAAAATTAAATTTTTGTTTAATAATTTTTTAATAAAACACATTGTTATTTTAAAAATATGGTTAAAAAAAATACGTTTTTTGCTAATAAAAATTTAGGTCAAAATTTTTTGGTAGATTCTGAAGTTATTAATAGGATTATTAATGTTATTAATCCAAAAAGTCATGATTTTATGATAGAAATTGGTCCTGGATTAGGCGCGTTAACTTATCCTATTTGTAAAATATTACATAAATTATTCGTTATAGAACATGATAATAATTTAGGGACTAGATTATTAAAAGACATTAGTAATATAGAGGTTTTTGTAGAAGACGTTTTAAAATTTAATTTTTTAAATTTAATAAATAATAGTTTTAAATCTGTACGTATTATTGGAAATTTGCCGTATAATATTTCTATTCCAATATTATTTTATCTGTTTAAATTTCATAATAACATTATAGATATGAATTTTATGTTTCAAAAGGAGGTAGCAAGTAAGTTGTTGGCTATACCTGGTACAAAAAGTTATAGTCGTTTAAGTATTATAGCGCAATATTATTGCGACATAGATTTTTTGTTTGACGTAGTTGCTCAATCTTTTTATCCTATACCCAAAGTAACTTCTTCTTTTGTACGATTAGTACCTCGAAAAGTTTTTAATTTATACGTAAGAGATATAAATCAATTAAGTAATGTAACAGCGTTAGCTTTTCAACAAAGAAGAAAAATAGTAAAAAATAGTTTATCTTCTTTATTTAATGATGATGCATTAAGGAAGTTAGGTATTGATCCTTTATTAAGGGCGGAAAATTTGTCTGTAAAACAGTATTGTTTATTATCAAATCACGTTTGTTAGATTACAATATTTTTTATAGTTCGCGTGATATTCATGTTGTTGCTATACAATTTTATTGTGTTAAACATTTTAATAATTTTAAGTATTTATTGAATTAATATAGGTTTTTAAAATAATGAGTACATATTTCATTGGTGATATTCATGGTTGTTTTAATGAATTAATGCATTTGTTAGAAAAAGTATCATTTGATGCTAATTCGGACGTTTTATGGTTAACTGGAGATTTAATTAATCGAGGTCCTAAATCTTTAGAAGTATTACGTTTTGTTTCTTCTTTAGGTGATAATGTAAAAATGGTATTAGGAAATCATGACGTAAATTTAATTGCGTTGTATGCTAGTATTAAGAATAGTAAAAAAAGTAGTTTAATGAATAATTTATTAAAATCTCATGATATTGATTATTTAATTTATTGGTTACGGAAACAACCATTGTTTAGAGTAGATCATAAAAAAAAGATAATTATGTCGCATGCTGGCATGTATCCGTATTGGGACATACAAACAGCTTCATGTTATGCAAAAAAAATAGAATCTATGTTATGTAATCATAATTATGATACATTTTTAGATTTTTTGTATAATAATAGTGACATTAAGAGTAAACTTTATGAATGTACTGTGTTTAAAAATCGAGAATTAGAATGTTTAAAGTTAGCTTTAAATGTATTCACAAGGATGCGTTATTGTCTTCCAAATGGAGAATTAGATATGACATGTAAACAATCTCCATCTAAAAATATATCTTCTTTATTACCTTGGTTTTTTATTAAGAATTCATGTTTAGAAGATTATTGTGTTTTTTTTGGACATTGGGCTTCATTAGAAAAGAATATTACTCCGAAAAATATAATTTCGTTAGATACTGGATGTTGTTGGGGAGGTATTTTAAGTATGTTTCGTTTAGAAGATAAAAAATGGTTTGTTCAAGAATCTGAGATAAAAAAATAAAAATTTTATGTAATTTTTTTTAATATTTTAAACGTAACATAAAAACTATTTTTAGTTTTCTCGTGTTCTATTATTTTTTTTTTAAAAATAATTTTCCATGGTAAGTGGTCATAGGTTGGAAAATATGTATCTCCTAGAATGTATTTTTCAATATGTGTAATATATAATTTATTGGCAGAAGTTAGCATTTGATTATATAAATTACTTCCACCAATAATCATAATTTCATTTTTATATAAAGCAGATTGGATAGCTTTACTAATAGAATTTACAAATAAAACGTTTGTATTTTTTATATTTTTTTGTCTAGTCAGAACAATATTTTGTCGCATAGGTAAAACACGTCCAATGGATTCCC
Source organism: Buchnera aphidicola str. Bp (Baizongia pistaciae) (assembly GCF_000007725.1). NCBI lineage: Bacteria > Pseudomonadati > Pseudomonadota > Gammaproteobacteria > Enterobacterales > Erwiniaceae > Buchnera > Buchnera aphidicola. Next base: position 146,364 of record NC_004545.1, read on the forward strand.
AAGTTTTTCTACCCATAATTATACTTTTTTTTATGGTATGTTTTTTAAACCAAGATAAATCTTTAGGTATATTCCAAGGTATTGAATTTTTTTGTCCAATTACTAAGTTTTGCGACATAGCAACAATAATACTAATATTCATAGTTTTTTAAAATATTTGTATAAAAAGGTTATTTTGTTTTAAATTAGATTAAAATAATTAAATTCAACTAACTTTGAACGCGGTTTAATTTGTAGATTTTATCTGATGATGCATTTTTTGTAAAGATGTGATATATTTTTTTGGATTAGAAGTAATTGCCATAATTGTTGCACGTGCTCCATTTATTGTAGTATCATAGTGAATTTTATCTTGTAGGGCACTATTATAAATAATTTTTGAATCTTTAATAGTTTTGTTAGAATCTGTAGTGTTAATGATGTATACATATTCATTATTTTTTAGTCGATCTTGTATATCTGGTTTTCCTTCTTGTATTTTATTTACTAAGCGGGCATTTATTCCAGAATTAATTAGTGATAAAGCTGTTCCAGTTGTAGCATCTAATTTGAATCCAATATTTTTTAATTTTTTTGCTAGTGATACAATATTTTTTTTATCACTGTTTTTAACAGATATTAATACTCTTCCAGATTTTTTCATGTTTGCTTGTGCTGCTAGCATAGCTTTTGAAAATGCGTCTTTAAAATTTTTTCCAATACCCATAACTTCTCCAGTGGATTTCATTTCTGGTCCTAATTCAGGTATTACTCCAAAAAATTTGTTAAATGGTAATACTACTTCTTTTACTGAATAATGTGATGGTATAATTTCATGTATGCAGTTTTGTTCTAATAATGTTTTACCGATCATTACGCGTGCAGCAATTTTAGCTAAGGCTACACCAGTAGCTTTTGATACAAAGGGTATTGTTCTTGCTGCTCTAGGATTAACTTCAATAATATATATATTTTCATTTTGTATGGCAAATTGAACGTTCATTAACCCTTTTACAGACAAAGAAAGAGCTAGTTTTTTTACTTGTGATCTAATTTCATTTTGAATATTTTTATTTAGAGTATATGCAGGCAGTGAACAAGCTGAATCTCCGGAATGTATACCTGCTTGCTCGATATGCTCCATAATTCCTCCAATAAAAACATGAGTACCGTCGCAAATAGCGTCTACATCTACTTCAATGGCATTTTCTAAATAATGATCTAATAAAATAGGAAACTTTTTAAAGTTAATACATACATTGTTAAAAAAATTTGTTAAATTTTTTTCATCATAAACAATTTCCATTGATTGTCCACCTAAGACATAAGATGGTCTAATCATAATAGGATATTTTATAGATTTTGCTTGAATAATTGCTTCTTGTAAATTTGTAACTGTAGCATTTTTAGGTTGTTTTAGGTTTAACATTGATACAATTTTTTGAAATCTTTTTCTATTTTCTGATTTGTCGATAGAATCCGGACTAGTACCTATGATAGGAACGTTTGCTTGTTCTAATTCTTTAGCTAATTTTAATGGTGTTTGTCCTCCGTATTGTATTATTACTCCATATGGTTTTTCTATTCTAACAATTTCTAAAATTGTTTCTAAAATGATTGGTTCAAAATATAATCGATTAGAAATATCATAATCAGTGGATACTGTTTCTGGATTACAGTTAATCATAATTGTTTCAAATCCATCTTCTCGAAGTGCCTGTGCTGCATGCACACAACAATAATCAAATTCAATTCCTTGTCCAATTCTATTAGGCCCTCCACCTAAAATAATAATTTTTTTATTATTGTTATTAGGACTAGATTCACATTCATCTTCCCAAGTAGAGTACATATATGCTGTATCATTTGCAAATTCAGCTGAACATGTGTCAATTCTTTTATATACAGGATGAAGTTTTAAATTATATCTAATACTTCTAATTTTTTTTTCAGAATTGTTGCTAAGTTGTGCAATACGTAAGTCAGAGAATCCTTTTTTCTTAAAATATTTAAAATGATTGTAACGTATTTTATTGATGTCTATTTTTTGAATTTCTTGTTCGATGTCAATTATTTCTTTAATTTGAAATAAAAACCATTTGTCAATTAGAGTCAAAGAAAAAATTTCAGACATTGGTATCGACATGCGAAATGCATCTGCAATATACCATAATCTTTCTGATCCTGCTTCTTTTAGCTCATTTTTTATTTTTTTTATGCTTTTTGATGTATATTTCTTAATTTTTGAATTAAATCCACTTACTCCTATTTCCAAACTTTGCATGGCTTTTTGTAGAGATTCTTGGAATGTTCTTCCAATAGCCATTACTTCTCCTATAGATTTCATTTGTGTAGTTAGTCTGTCGTTACATCCCAAAAATTTTTCAAAATTGAATCTTGGTATTTTTGTGATAACATAGTCTATGGATGGTTCAAAAGAAGCAGTAGAGTTAATTCCAATAATGTCGTTTTTCAACTCGTCTAATGTTAATCCTACAGCTAATTGTGCTGCGATTTTTGCAATTGGAAACCCGGTTGCTTTAGAAGCTAACGCTGAAGATCGTGAAACACGAGGATTCATTTCAATAACAATCATATCGCCGTTATCAGGATTTATGGCAAATTGCACGTTAGCGCCACCCGTTTCTACGCCGATTTCTTTTAATATTGAAATAGATGCATTTCTCATGTTTTGATATTCTTTATCAGTTAAAGTTTGTGCGGGTGCTACAGTGATGGAATCACCTGTGTGTATACCCATTGGATCTATGTTTTCAATAGAACAAACAATAATGCAGTTATTATTTTTATCTCGAACTACTTCCATTTCATATTCTTTCCATCCAATTAATGATTCATCAATTAATAATTCTTTAGATGGAGACAATTTTAATCCTTCTGTGCAAATGTTTTTAAATTCTTCATAGTTGTGTGCAATTCCTCCACCACTCCCTCCCATAGTGAAAGATGGTCGAACAATTGCAGGAAATCCTATTTTATCAATGACATTATGTGCCATATTTATATTATGTACAATTTCGCATTTTGCTGTTTTTAATCCTATTTTATTCATAGATTTTTCAAATAATTTTCTATTTTCTGCTTTTTTTATTGAGTTAATAGTAGCTCCTATTATTTCTATTTTGTGTTTTTTTAAAATTCCGTGATTATCCAAATCTAAGACGCAATTTAAAGCAGTTTGACCTCCCATAGTTGGTAATATAGCATCTGGATGTTCTTGTTGAATTATTTTTTTTATTATGCTCCAGTGAATAGGCTCAATGTATGTAGAATCAGCCATATCAGGATCAGTCATGATTGTAGCAGGATTTGAATTAACTAAGATTATTTTATATCCAAGTTCTTTGAGAGCTTTACATGCTTGTGCACCTGAGTAGTCAAATTCACATGCTTGTCCAATGATTATTGGCCCTGCTCCAAGAATTAAAATTGATTTAATATCATTACGTTTAGGCATTGTTTTCCTTATATAATTGTTTTTTGTTGTGAATTATATGATTTTTTCATGAGTTTTATAAACTTATCAAATAATATCATAGAATCATGAGGCCCTGGGCTAGCTTCCGGATGTCCTTGAAAGCTAAATGCATGTTTGTCGTTTCTTTGCAGTCCTTGTATAGATCCGTCAAATAATGAAATGTGAGTTATATTTATGTTTTTAGGTAAGTTATTTGTGTCAACTGTATAGTTATGGTTTTGAGAAGTAATCATAACAGTGTTAGATTTTAATTCTTTAACAGGATGATTGCTACCATGATGACCAAATTTCATTTTTATTATTTTTGCTCCGCTTGCTAATGCTAGTAGTTGATGTCCTAAACAGATGCCAAAAATAGGGATATTAATTTTTAAAAATGCATTAATTGCATTGAGAGCATAAGTGCATGATCTTGGATCACCTGGTCCATTAGATAGAAATATACCATCTGGAAGTATTTGTAGAACTTTTTCAGCAGAAGTGTCAGCAGGTATTACTGTTAAATAACAATTTCTATGTGTTAACATGTTTAATATATTTTTTTTGACTCCAAAATCATATACTACTACATGCCATATTTTTTCTTTTAATTTAGCGTTTGTAATATTATTATTTTTTTGTTTATTTACATTTTTTTTCCAAATATAAAACTTTTTGGTACTAACTTGTTTTACTAGATCTTTATTAGTAATAGGATTATCTAATATATTTATGTGTTTTAGTACATTTATAATACTGTGAATTTTTTTGGTAGTTATATAACCGTATTGTGAACCTGTTGTTCTAAGTATACGTGTTAATTTTCGTGTATCGATGTTAGATATAACAATTATTTTTTGATTTAATAAATAGTTTAGTAAACTCATTTGACTTCTGTGATTGCTATAAATAGATGAGATGTCTCTTACAATTAGTCCTTTTGCATGAATTACATTAGATTCACAATCGTTTTTGTTGATTCCAACGTTACCTATGTGGGGGTATGTAAAAGTAATAATTTGATTAGAATAAGATGGATCTGTTAAAATTTCTTGATATCCTGTCATAGATGTATTAAAAACAATTTCTCCGTATGTTTCTCCCTGGATACCTACTGATTTTCCGTAGAATATTGTCCCGTCTTTTAAAACCAATGTTGCTGATATTTCCAAAGTTTTCTCCTTTCTTAGGACATGTTTAATAATAAGTTATATAATTTTTGTAGAAGGATATCAAATATTTTGATGAATAAAGTTTTATCTAACGTTTTTATTGTAAACAAAATTAAGATTTTTGTCTATTTGAGTTATTTTTCATATTTTAAATAATTTTAATAAAATTTAAATATTAAGTATGTGATTCATGTTAAATAAACCATTTTTATAATTTTTTGAAAATAACCAAATTGCAGCTTGAATTGCGCCTTTGGAGAAAATGGATCTACTTATTGCTTTGTGTGTAATTTCAATATGCTCTCCAGAATTTGCAAAAAGTACTTTGTGTTCTCCAACTATATTTCCAGCACGTATTGAAGAAAATCCAATTTCGTTGTTAGCTCTTGATTTCATGGAACTATGTCTTTCATAGATAGCTTGTTTTGAAAAGTCCCAATTCATAGTTTTGCATATTTTTTTTCCTATTTCTAATGATGTACCTGAAGGTGCATCTATTTTTTTGTTATGGTGTGCCTCTATAATTTCAATATCAGTATTTTTTCCTATTATTTGTGTTGTTTTTTCTAATAATGAAATCATTAAATTAATTCCGATACTATAGTTAGATGATTGAACAATACCTATTTTTTTAGATAAAAGTTTAATTTTTTTTTGTTCTTCTTGAGTAAATCCTGTTGTTCCAATAATTATATTTTTTTTCGCTACAGCACAGATTTCTAAATTTTTCAATGTTGTTTTCGGGTTTGTAAAATCTATTAATATATCAAACTTATTTATATTTTCTTCTAAAGAATTCGTAATAGGAATATTTATTTCTCCTATTTTAGTTATTTTTCCTACATTTTTTTGAACATAGGGCGAGTTATTTTTTACTATAGCTGCAGTTAAAAAGACATTTTTTGTATGGTAAATTTCATGAATCAGGTTTATTCCCATCTTTCCAAGTGCACCTGAAATAGCTATATTTAGTGTTGTTTTTTTCATAATTTAGTTTTTTATTATTTAATTTTTATTGTCTATGAATTGAATTTGGTTATTTATTTCTTAGTATTTTTAGAAGACGAAATATAACATTTTACTTTTTCTTATCAATTTTTTAACACTTTTAAATTATTTTTATGATTTAATATATTAGGAGTAGATTCACTTGCTATTGTTCTTATAGTTTTTGAACTTTTAATGAGCGTTTTTTATATCATGTGTTGAATTGATTAAAAATATTTTTTTTGATTATGTATTAATTTTGCTAATTGATTAGCATTATAAGAATTCGTAGATCTAATGACAAGAATAGTGTCTAATTTTTTTCGAGATATGTTTTATAGCTGTTTTTCTATTAATAGTTGCATAACATATATTATTTTCATGTGAATTAATGATTGCAGGAAATTTTTTTCTCAGAATGGTTATAATAGGATATATTTTTTCTGAAGAGAGTGTTATTTGAGCAGTAATTATTGAATTTCTTGTATTTTTGATTGTTAATTTTATTGCGTATTTTTTAGATTTGACTATATAAATTGAGTTTTTTAGGTTTTTTTGATATCGTTCTAATGTTCCTTGTATTTTAGGGTGTTGAGAGTTTTCTATTAGTATTACGTTGTATGTGTTTTTGTTTTTATAATGTATTTTTTTATGAACCTTTTTAACTAATGGACAAGTTGCATCTATTATAAATATTTTTTTTTCTAATGTTGTTTTTTTAATTTTATTAGGTACGCTGTGTTTTGAAAGCATTAATTTTGAACTTTCTAGAATAGAATTAATATTTTTAGAAAAAATTACTCCTTTTAATTTTAAATTATTAATAATGTAATTATTATGTACGATTTTGTGATTAACGTAAATTAGTTTTCCCCACGTTTTTAATGCTAAATTTACGATAGATAATGCACGTTTTGTTTCTACGCAGAAACTTCGCGGATTTTCTAATAAAATTTTCATATATAGTTTTGTTAACCTTAATAAAATAAGGTGTAGAATGTTCTATATCAATAGTTTAATTTTTTAAAAAATATTTGTTGTGGTATATAAATAAAACACTGCCTATAAAAATGCTAACATCAGCTATATTAAACGTAGCAAAATGCCAATTATTAATGTGAAAATCTATAAAATCTATTACGTATCCAAGATAGCATCGATCAATGAAGTTTCCAATAGCACCACTAATTATAAATGCACTGGGAATGTTGTAGAAGAAGTTTTCTATAGTAGTATTATTATACATCGTTTTGAGTATTATTAATATCGCAATGCTACTTATTAGACACAAGATATAATTTTTTTCTCCAGGATTGTTTGAAAAAAAATTAAATGCAGTTCCATAATTACGAACGTAAAAAATATTCATTATACTAATTAATGGTTTTTTTTCATGTAGTAAAAGGTTATTTATAATCCATTTTTTACTTACTTGATCTAAAATTATTATATTTGCTATAAAAAAAAATAAAATTAATATACGATTATATATGAGTGGTATTTTCATTATAAAAATTGGCGTAATTCACCTGGTCCTATTGTATTTAAAATGCAACGTTTACAAATTTCATGATTTTTATTATTTTTTATTTTAGTAATAATATGCCAGCATCTAGGACATTTAATTCCATTCATTTTTTTTATTATTGTTTTGAAATTTGTAATAGTTTCGCTTTGAAATGCATCTTTTGGGGCTTCATAAAAGTTTTTTATTTCTACTTTAGAAGTTATAAATAAAAATTTTAGTTCTTTATTAAGTAATTTAAGATTGCACTTAATTGTTTCATTTACATATAACGTCATGTGTGCTTCAAGAGATTTTCTTATTATTTTGTTTTGTCGTGCATGTTCTAATGCTTTATTGACTTCGGTTTTAATAATTAGTAACTGATTCCAATATTCGTGATTCATTGTATCTTTATGATTTAAATCGAATAATTGATTAGACCATAGTTCTAAAAATACGAATTTGTTTTTATTTGTTCCAGGTATGTATTCCCATAATTCATCAGAAGTAAAAGGTAAAATAGGAGTAATCCATTTTACGAATGCTGTTAATATTAAGTACATAGCAGTTTGACAACTTCTTCTAGCTATACTATTTTTTTGTGTGGTATATTGTCGATCCTTAATTATTTCTAAGTAAAAAGTTCCCATATCTAACGAACAGAAATTCATTAAGTATTTTATTACGTCATGAAAATTATAATTTTTGTAACTTTTAATTATTTTTTTTTGAATATGTAATGCTTTTCCTATTGCCCATTTATCTAATATTATCATGTTTTTAGCATTGATTAAATCGTTTTCTGGATTAAATTCGTGCAAATTTGCTAAAAGAAATCTGGCAGTGTTTCTAATTCTTCTATAGTAATCTGATATGTGAATTAATGTTTCTTGAGAAATTGACATTTCTTTTGAATAGTTTGTAGATGCAGTCCATAGCCGTAATATATCTGAACCTAATGTATTAATTACTTCTGAAGGATGAACAGTATTTCCAATAGATTTTGACATTTTTTTTTTGTTTTTATCTACTACGAATCCATGCGTGATTACTTTTTTATAGGGAGTTTGATTGCTTATAGCAGCAGATATAATTAGAGACGACATAAACCACCCTCTATGCTGATCAAGTCCTTCTATATATAAGTCTGATATATTATTATGTTGGTGTTGTATTTTGTTGTATATATTTGAAAGTTGAATAGAACCTGATTCAAACCAAACATCTATTACGTCCGTGACTTTTTTATATTGTTTAAATAGTTCACCTAAGAATGATTTTTCTGTGATATCAAACCATGCTTGAATTCCATTAGTTTCTATGTTTTGAATGATTTTTTGCGATAGTTTTATAGTATCGGGATGTAATTTTCCAGTTTTTCTATGAATAAAAATAGGAATTGGAACTCCCCATGTTCGTTGTCTTGAAATACACCAATCTGGTCGATTGATAATCATTTCAATCATTCTATTTTTACTCCAATGAGGGATCCATTTTACTTCTTGAATATATTTTATGCAACGATTTCTCAAATTATTGTGATTTATGTTAATAAACCATTGCTGGGTAGCTCGAGAAATAATCGGAGTTTTATGTCTCCAACAATAAGGGTAACTATGAACAAGTTTTTCGCTGTGTAGTAATGCATTATTATTGTTTAATAATTTTATGACTATTTTAATAGATTTAAAAATATTGATATTGTTTAATTTAGGATGGATATTATTTAAAAAGTGTCCTTTTTTATCAATTGTTGGTGTGAAATTAATATTGTTTTTTTTACAAGCATAATAATCGTCTTGTCCAAATTCTGGTGCTGTATGTACTATTCCGGTTCCTAACTCTTGGGTAACGTGGTCAGCTAAAATTACTGGAATTGTAGTATTTAAAAATGGATGTATAACTTTTAAATTTGATATGTTCTTTCCTAGAAATATATGTATTTTTTTCCATTTTTGAATTCCCATTTTATTCATAGTATCAGGTACTGATTTTTCGGATATAATAAATAAATTATTATTAGTCTGTATTAATTGATATTTAAAGTTAGGATTTAAAGCGATAGCTTGACTGGCAGGTAAAGTCCAAGGAGTAGTAGTCCATACGACTAAGTGTATATCTTGATTATGATCATTTTTAAAAATTTGGTTCCAAAAATTAATGTTATGTGCTAATTTAAATTTTATTATAATAGAATTAGATAATTTGTTGTGGTATTCAACTTCTGCTTCAGCTAATGCTGATTTACAGTTTATACACCAATGTACAGGTTTAAAATCTTGATATACGTATCCGTATTTGAACATTTTCATTAGTGTACGTGCTATGTTTGCTTCGTTTTTAAAATTCATAGTTAAGTATGAATTTTCCCAATCTCCGAATACTCCTAATCGGATAAATTCTAGTTTTTGATTATTAACTTGGGATTGTGCATAATTTCTGCATTTAATTCTAAATTCTTTTTTGGTGATAAGTATATTTTCTTTTTTAATAGTTTTTTCTACTTTATGTTCAATAGGTAACCCGTGACAATCCCATGACGGTGTATAGTAGGTATCGAATCCTGATAAGGTTTTAAATTTAATAACAATGTCTTTTAGTATTTTGTTGATGGCATGTCCTATATGAATATTCCCGTTTGCGTAAGGTGGTCCATCATTCAAAAAAAATTTCTTTTTTCCTATATTTTGTTTTTTAATTAATGAATATATATTGTTATCATTCCATTTTTTAAGGATAAATGGTTCTTTTTTCGATAAATTTCCTTTCATAGAAAAATTAGTTTTAGGTAAGTTTAATGTTGTTTTGTAATCTTTCACTATTGTTCCTTAAATTTTATGTTTTTAATTATTGTTATTTAAATGAAATTTACAATTTTAAATATCTTGATAATTTTTTGAATTTTCAGTTATGAATTTGGATTTCAGTTTTGATAATAGTATTGTGCTATGTGTTTATGTATAAATTTATATCGATATTTAATTGATAATTTTAAATTTTTTATTAGAATTTTTTAAATTAATAGAATTTATTTAGTTGAGTTAATTACGACAATTTCTACTAAAATAAGTATAATGTTTTTATATATGTTGTTTTAATAGATATTACATTATTTTTATATTATATTATAAGTTAGATATGAAGTTGTTATAATAAATATTATTATATTATAGAGTATAAAGTGTAAGTGAGAATTAATTTATTTTGTTATGTTTTTTATGTTTAGATATAAAATTGGTTTGATGTTTTAGATATTTAATATTTTTTTATAATTTTGATATATTTTTTATTTTTATATTTTGTAAAAGTAATGTTATTAATGTTAATTTTCTTAGTATATCAATATTGTTGAATATTTTAACATTTTTTTTATGATGGTAAAAATGTAATCACGTATAATTGATGTTTTAGCAAGTTTGTTCTAGTATAATTATTATATAAATATTTTTTTTTTAATAATTGATATTTTTATTGAATAGGAGTAAATTTTGGCTAATATTAAATCTTCTAAAAAAGATTCGATAAAATCAAGAAAAAAGAAAAAATTAAACGCAAGTAAAAAATCCATGATTAAAACTCTTATTAAAAAAGTTAAAATCGCAATACTATCGGGCGATAAATTAAAATCAGAGTTAGCGTTTAGTAAAATTCAGCCAATTTTAGATAGATATTCAGCAAAAGGTTTAATTCACAAAAATAAAGCAGCACGACATAAATCGAATTTAAAATGCAAAATTAATGCATTATAGAATAGTTGTTTTTAATAATATTATGTATTTTAATCTAATTTGCTTCCATATAACTTTTTTTATGGAAGCAATTTGTAGAATTCATCTTGTGAGATCGTCGAAAAATCTTTTGACACCTTCAAAAAATCTTTTAGATTTTGGACTATTTTTTTCACCTTTAAATCCGTTAAAACTTTCTCCTAATTTATATAAAAGATCTTTTTGGAGATCGTTTAAATTTACAGGAGTTTCTACTATAATTCGGCATAGCAAGTCTCCTTGTCTATTATTATTTCTAATAGATTTTACACCTCTTCCTCGAATTCGAAGTAGTTTTCCTGATTGAGTTTCGCATGGTATTTTTAATTTTACTTTTCCATCTAATGTTGGTACTTCAATTTCACCGCCAAGTGCGGCCATAGAAAAACTTATTGGAACTTCGCAATATAAGTTGTTTTCTTCGCGTTCAAAAATAGGATGTTTTTTGACATTTATTTGAACATATAAATTACCAGCCATTGCTCCATTTTCACCAGCTTCACCTTCATTGTTTAAGCGTATTTTATCATTTGTATCCACTCCTGGAGGAACTTTGACTGATAATGTTTTTGATATTTCTATGCGTCCGTTTCCATGACAACGTCGACATGGATCTCTAATAAAGTTACCCTCTCCGTGACATTGTGGACAAGTTTGTTGCACGGTGAAAAATCCCTTTCGCATTTGTATTTGTCCGTTCCCTCGACATGTCGGGCAAAATTGAGGTTTAGTTCCTGTTTTTGTTCCATATCCGTAACATGTAGGACATTTTTGCAAAGTTGGAATTTTAATTTCTTTTATAGTCCCGCGTACAGCTTCTTCTAAGGTTAAAGTCATGTCATAGCGTAAATCTGAGCCTTGTCGCTCTGATTTTTGTTTTCGAGTTCCTCCAAAAATATCACCAAACACATCTCCAAAAATGTCGCTAAAATCAGAATTGCTACTAAAACTATGAGTAAAAGTATTATTATTTCCTGTTGAGTTTCCTTGTTCAAATGCAGAATGACCATATTGGTCATATGCAGTACGTTTTTTTGGATCTATTAAAATTTCGTAAGCTTCTTTTATTGTTTTAAACTTTTCTTCAGAATTTTTGTTACCTGGATTTCTATCAGGATGATACTTCATAGCAAGTTTTTTGTATGCTCTTTTTATTTCTCGCTCGTCAGATGATTGAGTAACTCCTAAAGTTTTATAGTAATCTTGTTTTGACATTATTTTTTCCTGACCGTGCATGTTATATCACGAGCATAATATTAAGATTTATGCTCGTGTGATATTTTTGTACATATCTAGTTGCATTTTGTTGTAATATTTATATTATGTTTATGTTCTATTATTTTTTTTGATCTTTTACTTCTTCAAATTCTGCATCCACTACATTTTCTTCAGGTTTAGACGATGATGGACTGTTTGAATTAGAAGATTCGGATGTTTGTTTTGGTTTATTTTTTTCTATAAGTTTTGTTGATATTTTTAACACTTCTTGAATTTTTTCTTCAATTTTAGTTTTATTTTCTCCTTTTAAGGCAGTATCTAATTTATTTAATGCTTCATTTATTTCTTTTTGATCGTTAACGTTTATTGTTTTTTCTAAGTCTTTTAATTGCTTTTTAGTACTATGAGAAATTTGATCTCCTTGATTTCTAACTTTTACTAATTCTTCAAATTTTTGATCAGATTCAGAGTTTTGTTCAGCATCTAAAATCATTTTTTTAATTTCAGTTTCATTTAATCCAGAAGATGCTTTGATAGTAATTTTTTGTTCTTTTCCGGTGTTTTTATCTTTCGCAGAAACATGAAGAATTCCATCAGAATCAATATCAAATGTTACTTCAATTTGTGCCATTCCTCTTGGTGCTGGTTGAATTCCATCTAAATTAAATTGTCCTAAAGATTTATTATCGATAGATCTTTTTCTTTCTCCCTGCAATACATGTATAGTTACTGCTGTTTGATTATCTTCTGCAGTAGAAAATATTTGACTGTGTTTAGTTGGTATAGTTGTATTTTTACTTATTAATGTTGTCATAACACCACCCATTGTTTCAATTCCTAGTGACAATGGTGTTACATCTAATAATAAAACGTCTTTTACTTCTCCGGATAATACTCCTCCTTGAACTGCTGCTCCTACTGCTACTGCTTCGTCTGGGTTAACATCTTTTCTAGGTTCTTTTTTAAAAAATTCAGCTACTTTTTTTTGAACCATTGGCATTCTGGTTTGCCCACCTACTAATATAACATCATCAATATCAGATATAGATAATTTTGCATCTTTTAAAGCAATTTTTAATGGTTCTATAGAGCGTGTTATTAAATCTTCTACTAATGACTCTAATTTGGATCGAGTAACTTTAATATTTAAGTGTTTAGGCCCGGTTGAATCAGCTGTTATATAGGGTAGATTTACATCTGTTTGTTGTGTAGAAGATAATTCTATTTTTGCTTTTTCTGCTGATTCTTTTAGTCTTTGCATGGCTAATGAATCATTTCGTAAATCAGTACCTTGATCTTTTTTAAAATCTTCTACTAGGTAATTTATTAATCTATTATCAAAATCTTCTCCACCTAAGTGTGTATCTCCATTTGTAGCTAAAACTTCAAAAGTTTTTTCCTTATCCACATCATCTATTTCAATAATAGAGATATCGAAGGTTCCCCCTCCTAAATCGTATACTGCTATAGTTTTGTTACCTTTTCCTTTATCTAAACCGTATGCTAAAGCTGCAGCTGTGGGCTCATTAATAATTCTTTTTACTTTTAAACCAGCGATTCTTCCTGCATCTTTGGTTGCTTGTCTTTGAGCATCGTTAAAATATGCAGGTACAGTTATTACAGCTTCTTGTATTGATTCTCCTAAGTAATCTTCTGCGGTTTTTTTCATTTTTTTTAATATTTCTGCAGAAATTTGAGGTGGTGCTAATTTTTTATTTTTAATATTAATCCATGCATCTCCATTTTCTGATTGAATAATTTTATATGGCATAATTTTTATATCACGTTGTACTTCATTATCCGTAAATTTTCTTCCAATCAATCGTTTAATAGCAAAAAGCGTATTTTTTGGATTTGTTATAGATTGTCTTTTTGCAGGTTTTCCTATTAGAATTTCATTATCATTAGTATATGCAATAATTGACGGAGTTGTCCGATCACCTTCAGAATTCTCTAATACACGTGCTTTGTTACCATCCATTATAGCTATGCAAGAATTTGTTGTTCCTAAATCAATTCCGATAATTTTACTCATTAAAGTCTCCATTATTTCTTTTTTATATGTATATTGTAGATAATTATTTTGTGTTTATGACAATTAAAATATAATTTTTTCTGAACAATAAATAGATGGGGTCTTTTTTTTAATCATCAAGGTTAAAATAAAAATAAACTTGTTCTTGTTTTTATAAGTAAACATAAACATGTTAGCATATTCACATAAATTTATTTTGTTTTCATTAGGAAATTATGATTAATTAGTTTAATATATTTATATTAGAATTAATAAAATGATGTTGTGTCTATTATGTTGAAAAGTAGTGTTATTGCAGCTCAGTATTGGGCTTTTTTTACATTTTTTTTTATCGCTGTTAGTATTTGCGTTTTTATGTTGTCTATAAGTTGGATATTGGGAGGAAGGTCTTCGTCTAGGTATAAAAATACTCCATTTGAATCTGGAATAGTACCTACTAATACTACCAATATGTATTGTTCTGTAAAATTTTATTTAGTAGCAATATATTTTGTTTTATTTGATGTGGAAGCGTTGTATTTGTATGCATGGTCGGTAAGTATTGTAGAGTGTGGATGGATAGGATTTATTGAGGCATTAATTTTTATTTTATTTTTATTGTCTGGATTAATATATTTAATATCTTCTAAGTTGTTAGTTTGGAAATCTAAAAATAATATTCATGTTACTTAAATTCATAGCTAAATGGACATTCTATATGAAATATACTTTAACACGTGTTAACATTTCTGATGATGATCAAAATTATCCTCGCGAAAAAAAAATTCAGGTATCAGATCCTACTAAAAAATATATTCAAAAAAATGTTTTTATGGGAACCCTGAGTAAAGTTTTACATAATTTAGTGAATTGGGGTAGAAAAAATTCGCTTTGGCCGTATAATTTTGGTCTTTCGTGTTGTTATGTAGAAATGGTTACTTCATTTACTTCTGTTCATGATATTTCAAGATTTGGTTCTGAAGTGTTACGTGCGTCTCCTAGACAGGCTGATTTTATGGTTATTGCTGGGACTCCATTTATAAAAATGGTACCTATAATTCAGCGTTTATATGATCAGATGTTAGAACCTAAATGGGTAATTTCTATGGGATCATGTGCTAATTCTGGAGGAATGTATGATATATATTCAGTTGTTCAAGGTGTAGACAAATTTTTACCAGTAGATGTTTATATTCCTGGTTGTCCTCCTAGACCAGAAGCATATATACATGGATTAATGTTATTACAAAAATCTATATCTAAAGAGAGACGCCCACTTTCTTGGATTATTGGTGAACAAGGAATTTATAAAGCTAATTTTAATTCAGAAAAAAAAAATTTACGAAAGATGCGTAATTTAGTTAAATATAGTCAGGACAAAAATTAATTTTTTTTGTAAAGGATAATAGTTGTTTTAAAATGTTTTGTACAAACTAGTAGTTTAATTGATATTTAAAAATATATTTTTAAGAATGAGATTATAAGTTATTTATGAAAAAAGAAATTAAAAGAGATGATGTTAATGTTATTGAAAAAGATTTTGGAAATAATAATTCTAT
Source organism: Buchnera aphidicola str. Bp (Baizongia pistaciae) (assembly GCF_000007725.1). Classification (NCBI taxonomy): domain Bacteria; kingdom Pseudomonadati; phylum Pseudomonadota; class Gammaproteobacteria; order Enterobacterales; family Erwiniaceae; genus Buchnera; species Buchnera aphidicola. The sequence continues at coordinate 162,045 of NC_004545.1, forward strand.
TATTCTAAAATTGTTTAAAAAGTTTGGTGAAGATAGTTTTTTTATACAAACTACTGTAACAGATATAATAGTTTTATGGATTGATGGTTCACTGTTATTAGCATTAGCTAAGTTCTTATTAACGATAAATAATCCATATAATATGTTATTTGATTTATATGGTATTGATGAGCGTATGCGTTTATATAAGCATAACTTACCTTTATCTCATTTTTCAGTAGTTTACCATTTTATTTCGATTAATCGAAATAGTGATATTATTTTAAAAATTGCATTATTAGAAGAAAAATTATCATTACCTACATTAACAAAACTTTATCCCAATGCTAATTGGTATGAACGAGAAATTTGGGATATGTTTGGAATTTCTTTTGAAAATCATCCAAATTTGATAAGAATTCTGATGCCAAAAACATGGGTAGGTCATCCGTTAAGAAAAGATCATCCTGCTAGAGCAACTGAATTTGATCCTTACGTATTAAATAAATATAAAGAAGATATAGAAATGGAGGCACTAAAGTTTAAACCCGAAGAATGGGGAATGAAAAAAAACAAACAAAGTAAATATATGTTTTTAAATTTAGGCCCTAATCATCCTTCTGCTCATGGCGCATTTCGAATTATTCTTCAGTTGGATGGAGAAGAAATAGTCGATTGTGTTCCTGATATTGGATATCATCATCGTGGTGCAGAGAAAATGGGTGAGCGTCAAACTTGGCACAATTATATCCCATATACAGATCGCGTAGAATATTTAGGTGGATGTATTAATGAGATGCCTTATGTATTAGCAGTGGAAAGATTAGCTGGCATTGAAGTATCTCAGAGAATAGAAGTTATTCGCATAATGTTATCAGAATTGTTTCGCATTAATAGTCATTTGTTGTTTATTTCTACATTTATTCAGGATGTTGGAGCTATGACTCCTGTATTTTTAGCATTTACTGATCGTCAGAAAATTTATGATTTAATTGAATTAATTACTGGATCGCGTATGCATCCAGCGTGGTTTAGAATAGGTGGTCTTGCTCATGATTTACCGAAGGGATGGAATGCTTTGTTAAAAGAATTTTTATTGTGGATGCCAAAAAGATTATTAAAATATATCAATGTAGCATTGAAAAATAGTATCTTAATTAGTCGTTCAAAAGGTATTGCTGAGTATAATAAACATGATGCGTTACTATGGGGTGTAACAGGTGCAGGATTACGTGCTACAGGTATAAATTTTGATGTTAGAAAAAAAAGACCATATTCTGGATATCAAAATTTTGATTTTGAAGTTCCAATAGGAGCTGGAATTAGTGATTGTTATTCTAGAGTTATGCTAAAACTTGAAGAAATTTGGCAAAGTCTCGCTATTTTAAAACAATGTTTAGAAAATATGCCAGAAGGTCCATTTAAAATGGATCATCCGAATACTACTCCTCCACATAAGGTGCGCACATTGCAGCACATTGAAACTATGATTTCGCATTTTTTAAAAGTTTCTTGGGGACCAGTACTTTCTTCTAATGAAAGTTTTAAAATGGTAGAAGCAACAAAAGGAATCAATAGTTATTATTTAATTAGCGATGGTAATACAATGAGTTATAGAACTAGAATAAGGACACCTAGTTTTCCGCATTTACAACAAATACCATCAGTTATTCGTGGTAATTTAATTTCAGACTTAATTGCTTATTTAGGAAGTATTGATTTTGTTATGTCTGATGTTGACCGTTGAAGTATACGAAATGTCTAAAAAAATTGATATTAAATTTAAATTAACTATACAAGAAAAAATAGAAATATTTAATATAATAAAAAATTATAGAACTGTTCGTTCTAGTTTGATAGAAATACTTAAATTCGTTCAAAAAAGTTATGGTTGGATTTCAAATGAATTGATTACTGAACTTGCATGTATATTAAAAATTTCAAAGTGTGATATAGAGGAAATAGCGACGTTTTACAGTCAAATATTTAGGCAACCTATAGGTCGAAATATAATAAAATATTGTGATAGTGTTGTATGTTATGTTAATGGCTGCGAAAAAATCAGATGTTCGTTAGAAAAAAATTTAAATGTGAATGTTGGAGAAACTACTAAAGATTTCAAATTTACATTATTACCTATATGTTGTTTGGGAAATTGTGACAAATCTCCAACGATTATGATTAATGATGATCTTTATTCTAATGTAACTGAGTATTCAGTTATTGTATTATTGGAATCATATCAATGAAAAAACTATTATCGCGAACTTCAGAAACACATCCATTAACGTGGCGTTTAAATGCACAACAAGATACGGTTTGGATTAAAGAATATAAACGTAAAAATGGATATCGTGCTTTTGAAAAAGTAGTTAATCATATGACCTCTGAGGATGTGATTGATTTAATAAAACAATCAGGACTTAAGGGACGTGGAGGTGCAGGGTTTTTAACAGGTTTAAAGTGGAGTTTAATGCCACCTTTAAATGATGAATATGGTTATACTAGATATTTGTTATGTAATGCGGATGAAATGGAACCGGGTACGTATAAGGATAGATTTTTAATGGAAAAGGTTCCTCATCAATTGTTAGAAGGAATATTAATAAGTGCATTTGCTTTGAGTGTTACTAAAAGTTATATCTTTTTAAGAGGGGAATATGTTAATACTGAGCGTATTCTAAAACAATCAATTATTGAAGCTACTAATTATGGTTATTTAGGTAAAAATGTTTGTGGATCTAATCTAACCTTTGAAATTTTTATACATACTGGAGCAGGTCGTTATATTTGCGGTGAAGAAACTGCTTTAATTAATTCTTTAGAAGGTCGTAGAGCTAATCCTAGATTTAAACCTCCATTTCCTGCTTATGTTGGTCTTTGGGGAAAGCCTACATGTGTTAATAATGTTGAAACTTTGTCTAATGTTCCAGCAATTTTTCTAAATGGTGTTAAGTGGTATAAAGGTTTGTCTAAAAGTCTTGATACTGGTACAAAGATGATGGGTTTTTCAGGATCAGTAAAATTTCCTGGAATTTGGGAATTACCTTTTGGAATAACAGCGCGCGAAATATTTGAAAGGTATGCTGGAGGTATGAAAAATAATAAAAAGCTAAAAGTGTGGCAACCTGGAGGTGCAAGTACAAGTTTTTTGATTGATAAACATTTAGATGTACCTATGGATTTTGTTAATATTAAAAAAGTTGGTAGCAGATTGGGAACTGCATTAGCTATGGCTGTAGATGATTCTGTAAGTATAGTATCTTTAGTACGAAACATAGAAGAATTTTTTTCTAGAGAATCATGTGGATTTTGCACGCCATGTAGGGATGGTTTACCATGGATTGTTAAAATTTTAAAAGTTTTAGAACAAAAAATAGGAGTTCCTGAAGATATTGAAATATTAGAACAATTGTGTGAGCAATTAGGTCCTGGACGTACTTTTTGCGCACACGCTCCGGGAGCAATAGAGCCCTTAAAGAGTGCTTTAAAATATTTTAGATTAGAATTCGAATTGTGTGTCAATTCCAATTCTACAATAAAATGTAAATATATTCATAGTTCTATATCAGAATATTAGTTTGAAATTTTGGTATATAATTTTTTTGCAAAATTTAGTTAAAATTGTTTTGTTTTGTATTACGAATGTCAAAATATTAATTTGATCTTGAACAATATATATTAATAATATGGAAGTAGAAATTTTTTATGACTATAATTTTTGTAGATAATGAAGAATATAATGTAGATAAATCAGATAATTTGTTACAAGCTTGTTTATCATCGGGAATTAATATACCTTATTTTTGTTGGCATCCTGTATTAGGCAGTATAGGTTCATGTCGGCAGTGTGCTGTAACGATATACAAGGATCTTGAAGATAAGGTTGGACAATTAGTAATGTCATGTATGACCTCTGTTCTTGATGGAATGATTGTGTCAACTTCTGATAAAATATCTAGAAATTTTCGAAAAGGTATCATTGAATTATTAATGTTAAATCATCCTCATGATTGTCCAATTTGTGAAGAAGGAGGAAGTTGTCATCTTCAGGATATGACTGTGATGGCAGGACATACTGTTCGTCGTTATCGTTTTACTAAAAGAACGCACAAAAATCAATATTTAGGACATTTCATTACTCATGAAATGAATCGATGTATTTCATGTTATAGATGTGTTAGGTATTATAAAGATTACTCAGGTGGTACTGATTTAGGTGTGTTTGGAATTAGTAATAACGTTTATTTTGGTCGTTACAATGATGGTTGTTTAGAAAGTGAATTTTCCGGAAATTTAGTAGAAGTATGTCCAACTGGGGTTTTTACAGACAAAACATATTCTAAAAAATATAGTAGAAAATGGGATATGCAATATGCACCAAGTATTTGTCAGCATTGTTGTGTTGGATGTAATATTAGTGTAGGAGAAAAATATGGAAAGATCAGTCGAATAGAAAATAGATACCATAACGCTATTAATCATTATTTTTTATGTGACTTGGGTAGATTTAGCTATGACTATTCTAATGTAGATGAGCGTTTAACGTATTCAATATATCGTTCTCAAAATAAAACAAAAATAATTAATGATGTAAATAAAACTATTGATAAACTTGCAATGAAATTTAAAAAATCTTCTAAAATTATTGGTATAGGATCTTGTCGTGCTAGTGTAGAAAGCAATTTTTCTTTACAAAAATTAGTAGGTTCGGAAAATTTTTATTTAGGTATATCACAAAAAGAATATGATTGTCTTATGTTAATCAAGGATATTTTAAAAGATAATCAGATTCATGTCCCAACGTTAAGAGAAATAGAAAAATCTGACGTTATTTTTTTGTTAGGTGAAGATGTTACGAAGACGTCGCCATTAATTGCTTTATCTATTAGACAATCTATAAAGGGTCAAGTTAAGACACAAGATGTTTCTAAAAATATTCCTATATGGCATGCTGATGCGGTAAAAAATAGTTTTAGAAATAATAAAAACAAATTATTTATTACTAATTTAATGAATTCATCATTAGATGATATAGCTGATGAAAGTTATTATGCTTCTACATTTGATCAAGTATTGTTAGGCGCAGAAGTATATAAATGTATTAGTAATAATTGTATTTCTAATGTTACTTTATTAAAACAAGATTTATTAAGTTGTGCTAAAAGAATAGCAACTGCATTAACATTATCTAAATGTCCTCTAATTATTTCTGGTTCTCATTCTTATAATCTTGATTTAATAAAAGTATCTTTTAATATAGCTAAATCATTAAAGGTTATTGGTAAAAATGTAGGATTAATTTTATTATCTTCTAACGTTAATTCTATAGGTGTAAGTTTATTAGAAGGAATTTCTATAGAAAAAGTTATTAACAAAGTTTTATTGAAACAAATTGATAAAATAATAGTTTTAGAAAATGATTTATATAGATATTTACCTGAATCTATAGTAGATACTTTATTTAAATCATCTAGTTGTACTGTTGTTATAGATCATTTAAACACTCGTACATTAAAACAGGCTGATATAGCTATTCCAACATGTAATAGTTTTGAGAGTTCTGGTACAGTAGTTAATTATGAAGGGCGTGCGCAACGTTTTTTTAAAACATATCATCCAAATTCTAGTGAAAATAAAAAATCTATATTAGAAAGTTGGAAATGGCTTCATCTTTTATATTGCAAATTACATAAAATAAGTGTTTTTTGGCATTCGTTAGATGATGTCATTGAAGAAATTTCATTAAAAATTTTTAGTTTTAGTAAATTAAAAGATGTAGCTCCTAATTCTTCATTTAAAATTTTTGGACAAAAATTGGCTCGGTCTCATCATCGTGCTAGTGGTAGAACTGCATTGTATTCTAATATAAATATACATGAACCTAGACCACCACAAGATAATGATACTATGTTTTCTTTTTCTATGGAAGGATGTCAGAATGTTCAAAATTATTTGCCATATGTTCCATTTTCTTGGTTTCCAGGTTGGAATTCTGTTCAATCGTGGAATACATATAAAAAAATAAATAATGAAAATTACGGAAAACATTTGTTTCAAGATACAACAAAATTTGTATTAACATATTATAAATTGAATTGTAAGAATGTTAATAAAATAGAAGATTTATATTTAATTGTTCCTTGTTATTTTTTGTTTTGTAATAATGAATTAGCACAATATTCTCCAGTTATTCAGGAGAATGTATTAAAAAATGCTTATGGAATAATAAATACAGAAGATGCAAAAGTATTGTTGATAGAATCAGGTTCTAAGATTGAATTTAGTTATTTAAATAAAAATTTTAGTATAAAAGTACAATTGTCTAAAGAATTTAAAAAAGGACAATTGGGTTTACCTTTAGGTATGGCTGATTTTCCATTTTTTTTAGCTGAAAAACAAGTAAAAGTATTTCGGAAGATAAGTATATGATTTTTTTACCAATAAGTTCAATTGAAACAAAAACATACATATTTCAATCAATAGTTATTTTAGTATGTGTGTTAATTACAGCTTCTATTATGAGTGTAGTGGAACGTAGAGTTTTAGGCTTGTTACAAAATCGTTATGGCCCAAATAGAGTAGGTTGGCAAGGTACATTACAAGTAGTAGCTGATATGATAAAGCTTTTTTTTAAAGAAGATTGGATACCAACGTTTAGTAAAAAAATAACATTTTTGATTGCGCCAATTTTAGCTTTTATATCATTGTTATTAGTTATAACTATTATACCTTTGAGTCCTAGTATAGTAATTGTTAATTTAGATATTGGAGTTTTATTTTTCTTAATGATGGCGTCGCTATCTGTTTATTCTGTATTGCTTGCAGGGTGGTCTAGTAATAATAAATATGCTTTATTAGGATCTATTCGAGCTACTGCTCAAACATTATCATATGAAGTGTTTTTAGGATTGTCTTGTATGGGTGTTGTTGCTCGTGCTAAATCTTTTAATATGATTGATATTGTTGATAGTCAAATAGGTTTATGGAATATTATTCCTCAATTTTTTGGTTTTTTAGCATTTTTTATAGCTGGGTTGGCGTTATGTCATCGTCATCCTTTTGATCAACCTGAATCTGAGCAAGAATTAGCAGATGGTTATCATATTGAATACTCAAGTATAAAATTTGGTTTATTTTTTATTGGTGAATATATTTCTATAATTGTAGTTTCTAGTTTAATTTCTACTATGTTTTTTGGAGGTTGGTTAGGTCCTTTATTTCCTTCATATTTTTGGTTTATATTGAAAACATTGTGTTTTATGATGATTTTTATTTTAATTCGTGCATCTTTACCTAGACCTAGATATGACAAAATGATGTTGTTTGGATGGAAAGTGTGTTTTCCATTAACATTAATAAATTTGATTTTTACTGCATTGATTATGTTATATTAGTTATTTTTTAGAGAATATAATTATGATTTTATTTAAATTCTTTCTTGCTTGTTTTAGTCAAATTAAGAGTGTTTGGTTGACTTTTATTAATATTTTTTCTAAACGTGAAACACGAATGTATCCAGAAGAATCTTTATCTCTTTCATCTAGATATCGAGGACGAATTATATTATCTAGAAATTCATTTGGTAAAGAACGTTGTGTTGCGTGTGGATTGTGTTCGGTAGTATGCCCAGTTAGTTGTATTTCTTTAAAGAAATCTACGTTAAAAAATAATAAGTGGTATCCAAAATTTTTTAGAATTAATTTGTCTCGGTGTATATTTTGTGGCTTATGTGAAGAAGCATGTCCAACATTAGCTATTCAATTAATTTCAGATGTTGAATTATCAGAATATAAAAGACAAGATTTAGTGTATGAAAAAGATGACTTGTTAATTTCAGGACAAGGAAAATATTTAGATTATGATTTTTATAAATTTTCGGGTGTAGAAGTAGGAACAAAGAACAAAGGAGAATTAGATTTTGAATCTCATCCTATTGATGTAAAGACATTATTACCATAAGGAAAATATTGTGGAATTTTTTTTTTATAGTTCTAGTTTAGCTACAATAGTTTTTACCGTTTGTTCTATATTTAGTAGAAATTTGATGTATTCATTATTATATTTGATACTTTCATTTGTATTTACATCTTGTGTATTTTTTTCTTTAGGTGCAACTTTTGCTGCTGCATTAGAAGTAATTATTTATGCAGGAGCAATCATGGTATTGTTTGTTTTTTTTATTATGATGTTTAATTTTAAAAAATCTACTTTATATGCAGAAAAAATATTTGATAAAAATAATTATTATTATATAAATTTTTTGTTTTTGTTGTGTATTTTAATTTTTCCATTTTTTTTCATCTTATCATATTTATATAAAGAAAAAATATTTTATATGGTAGTTAGTACTAAACTGGTAGCAATAAAGTTATTTAGTGATTATATACTAGTCATTGAATTATCTTCTATAGTTTTGTTAAGTGCTTTGATAATTGTTTCGCATATTGGAAAAATTAGGCGTTGATTAACCAGTAGTTTAACTATAATAGTTGGGATTGTAGAATAATTTGGAAATAATTATATGATACCTTTGTCTCATGGATTAATTTTAGCTTTTTTTTTATTTTCATTAGGTTTTGTGTCTTTAGTGATGCATAAGAATATACTGTTTATGTTGATTAGTTTAGAAATTATGATTAATTCAGCTGCGTTAGCATTGGTAGTAGTTGGGAATTATTGGAATCAAGTAGATGGTCAAATTATGTATATTTTAATTTTGACTTTGGGGGCATCTGAATCGTCGATAGGATTAGCGCTACTAATTCAGTGTTATAGGCATTTTAAAACATTAAATATTGATAAATTAAGTGAGATGAATGGATGAATTTTGTTTATTTGGTAGTTTTATGTCCATTAGTTAGTTTTTGTTTATTACTATTTTTCATTGATTATTTACCGAAAATGTTAGTTAAAAAAATAGGTATCGTATCTATTTTTATATCTATGATTATAACGTTTTATAGCTTGTTTGATTTTTTAAATTGTGGTAAACAGTGTGTATTTTATATACCATTATGGGTATGGATTTCTATAGATTATTTAAAAATTGATTTTAATTTTATGCTAGATGGATTATCTATAACCATGTTAACAATGACAACAAGTATAGGATTTTTAATACATTTGTTTTCTAGTTGGTATATAAAGTTACAAGACGAATATACTCGATTTTTCTCTTATATGAATTTATTTATAGCTAGTATGGTTTTGTTGCTTTTAGCAGACAATTTACTTGTTATGTATATTGGATGGGAAGGAGTAGGATTGTGTTCGTATTTGTTAGTTGGATTTTATTATTCGAAAATTAATTCTGGTTATGCTGCGATTAAAGGTTTTATAATTACAAGAATTGGAGATATTTTTTTAATATTAGCTATTTTTTTTATTTATAAAAATTTTGGAACATTAAATTTTAGGGAGTTAAAATTAATTTTTGAGACTACAAATGTAGTTGAAAATTTTAAATTTTTAAATTATGTTTCGTTGTTTTTATTGATTGCAGCTATAGCAAAATCAGCACAGGTACCGTTACAAACTTGGTTGATAGATGCTATGGCAGGTCCAACTCCCGCGTCTGCATTAATTCATTCGTCTACAATGGTTACTGCTGGGGTATATTTAATTGCTAGGATGAATTTTTTATTTTCGTTGTCGCCAATAATATTGTACATTTTGGGTATAATAAGTTGTTTAACTATCATTATGTCTTGTTTATCTGCGTTGGTTCAAAAAAATATTAAATGTATTTTGGCATATTCTACTATGGGACAAGTAGGATATATGTTTCTTGCATTAGCTATGAAGGAATGGACGTTAGCAATTAATCATTTAGTTACTCACGCTATTTTTAAAACGTTACTTTTTCTTTCTGCAGGAGCAGTGATTATTTTGTTAAATAATGAAAAGAATATTTTTAATATGGGTGGATTGAGAAAAAAATTTCCTATGTTATATTTTTCTTTTTTAATTGGAGGAGCTTCATTAGCTTCATTTCCAATTTTAACGTCAGGATTTTATAGTAAAGGTAATATTTTGTTTTCAGCTTTAGAAAATAATTATTATTTGTTTTTAGTACTTGGGTTGTTAGGTTCTGTATTAACATCCATTTATACTTTTAGAATGATTTTTTTAGTTTTTTGTGGAGCACAAAAATATCGTGCGCATTATGTCTTCTTTTCTAGAACTTTAGCTAATACCCTTCCTTTGTTAATATTAATATTATTATCAACTGTTATTTTTGTATTAATTCATTTGCCGTTATCCTCGGTTTTTTCTAAGACGACACCATCGTTTTTAATTAATAATAATAAATTATTATTTGAAATAGGATGTAGTGTATTATCTTTGTTGGGTATGTTTATATCTTACTATTTATTTTTAGTCAACCGCATGTTAGTTGATTTGTTATTAAATACTAAATTAGGAAATTTTATATATAATTTTTGGTATGATTCTTGGGGTTTTAATTCTTTATATAATATTTTATGTGTTAATCCGTATTTATATGTTGCCAAGCGGTTAAAACATGATCCTATTAATATTTTTATGTCAATTCCTATTACCTTTTGTTTTTTTGTTAGCAAAAATTTAAAATATATACACAATGGGTATCTACGAGTTTATGTTTTTTCGATAATGTTTGGATTATTTTTATTTATATTAATGGCTATTAGATTGTATAAATAATATTTTTGTGTTTTATAGTTAGTTTTGAAAGTAAGGGGATATTTTATTTTTTTAAAATAATTTAAAAGTATCATAAAATTTTTTATTAAACAAAAGGGATATATTTAAGTATGTTACTTCCGATGTTAGTTTCAATTCCCTTTTTTGGAGGGTTTTTGTGTTTATTATTCAATCAAAAAAATGCAAAGATTTCTTATTATTTAGCCTTGACATCTATGGCACTTGTATTTATTTTGTCATTAATTTTGCTGTTTAATACTATTAATGTCATTGTTTCTAGTATTTCAAATTCAAGTTGGAGCTTTGAATATATTGTTCCTTGGATTGAAAAGTTTGGTATTTCTTTTCATTTAGCTGTTGATAGATTGTCTATTTTAATGCTGAATTTGACTAGTATTTTGGGATTAGTATCTGTGTTTTGTTCTTGGAAAAAAGTTCAAAAAAATATTGGATTGTTTTATTTTGGTTTGTTGTGGACTCTAGGCTCAATTATAGGTATATTTATTTCAGTTGATTTATTTTTATTTTTTTGTTTTTGGGAGTTAAGCGTTTTACCTACATATTTTTTAATGATCATGTGGGGATATAAAGATAATGATAGGAAGTTTTATTATAATAATATTTTTTCTGCTAATAAATTTTTTATTTATTCGCAGATTTCTGGTTTAGTGTTACTACTTTCAACACTAGTATTAGTATATACACATTATATTTATGATCATATTTTAACATTTGATTATGATGTTTTAAAACATACTTCAATGAATATTGTATTAGAAAGTTGTATTATGCTTGGATTTTTTTTAGCTTTTGCAATAAAAATACCTATAGTTCCATTTCATAGTTGGTTGCCTGATTTTCATTGTTATTCTCCGGTTATAGGAGTTGTTGATATATCTGGAATTTTATTAAAAACTAGCATATATGCTTTAATGCGTTTTAATATTCCTTTATTTCCGCATTCTACTGAAATTTTTTCATCTATAATTATGTTTTTTGGAATTATAACCATATTTTATGGTGCTATTGTATCTTTATTTCAAAATAATATTAAACGTTTTATTGCATATGTTTCTATATCTCATATGGGTTTTATACTTATTGCGATTTATAGTATTAATCAAGTAGCGTATCAGGGTGCAATAATACAACTTATATCATACAGTTTATCTACCGCTGCATTATTTTTGTTATCAGGACATGTATTTAAAAGTATTAGTACCTTTGATATAGATAAAATGGGAGGTTTGTGGTCAAAGTTAAGATGGATACCAGGTTTCTTATTAATTTTTTCAATAATTAATTTAGGTGTTCCAGGAACAGGAAATTTTGTTGGAGAATTTATGATTTTTATGGGTTGTTTTAACTCTCATTTAATGATAGTTATTTTATCTATTTTCTCTTTAATATTATTAGCTTTGTGTTCTCTTATGTTTGTTCAAAAGATATGTTTTGGTCCTATTAATAATAGGTATGATTTTTTATGTGATTTAAATGTAATGACGATCTGTGATTTTTTAATATTTGTTTTTTTATTGGTTTTAATATTAATAATTGGATTATATCCAAACATTATTATAGACGTATCATATTCTCCATTATGTAGTATTCGTAATATTTTTTCAAATTTTATTTAACTTACAAGGTTATAATTAATAATGATTATTACTGGACAACAATTAGTTGCACTATCTCCATTGTTAATTTTGATGTCAATTGCAATAGTTGTAATGTTATTTATTGCATATAATAGAAATCGTTATATTGTATTTTTACTGACTAGTTTTGGTTTTTTAAGTGTTTTTATCTCTCTTTTTATAGTTAAAAAAATAGTTCCAATACATGCGACTACATTATTTCATATAGATAAATATTCATTGCTATATATTGGAATAGTTATTATTTCTAGTTTTTTAGCATGTATTTTTTCACATTATTGTTCATTAACGAATTATTTATATAATTTTGAAGAGTTTTATTTGTTACTTTTGTTTTGCACTATAGGTTGTGTGTCGATAATTATTTCTAATAACTTATGTACGTTTTTTATAGGTTCTGAATTAATTTCGTTGTCATCTATTGGTCTTATTTCATATACTTTTTTTGAGAAAAAAGCACTAGAGGCATCTATAAAATATATGGTGTTATCTGGAATTATGTCAACGCTTTTATTATTTGGAATTGCATTGATATATTCTGTTTCAGGAAGCTTGGAATTTTCTAGTATAATTTATGAATTGACTATGATTACAAAATCATTTCATAATGCTATTATTTTGTTTTTTGGTGTTAGTTTATTTATTATTGCATGTTCTTTTAAACTGTCTTTGTTTCCATTTCATATATGGACGCCTGATGTATATCAAGGTATGTCATCTGAAGCATTAATGATTTTTTCTACTTCAGTTAAAATAGCTATATTTAGTGTTTTGTTTAAGATATTTATTGTGTTGTCATATTTTCATATAGAAGAGGTATTTTATTATTTAGTAAGTATTATTTCATGTTTATCAATGATTTTTGGTAATATTATGGCAATAAATCAAACTAGTATTAAAAGGTTAATGGGATATTCATCTATTTCTCAATTGGGATATTTATTTATTGTATTAGTAATATCCAGAAATATGCAATTTTCTTTAGAAGTAACAGGTATATATTTAATTAATTATGCATTATCTAATATTGGAATGTTTGGAATAATGTCTGTATTGTCTAGTTTATATAAAAATTTTAACGTTGATTCTATATTTTCTTATCGAAGTTTATTTTGGAGTAGTCCTATTCTTTCTGGTGTTATGACTGTTGTGATGTTGTCATTATCAGGTATACCAATGACAGTTGGATTTTTAGGGAAATTTTATTTAATGTCTTTAGTTGTGAAAGAGCATATGTGGTTATTCATTTGTTTATTTATAATTAGTACTATAATAGGTTTTTGCGCTTATTTAAAAATAATATCGTGTTTATTTGTAGCTCCTTCTGATAGTTATTGTCATAAAAATATAATTATTTCTTCTCAAAATATTAATAATAAGTTTTTAATAGGATTATTAACGACGATATCGATATTTGTGTTATTTCTTGGAATTTTTCCTCAAATTACCATACATTTAGTTAAGTATTTTTGGATTCAATGGTAATTAATACGTAATTAGTAATTATTAATAATGTTTTTAGTATGTATATTTTGAGATATTAGTAGTTTTAATTATATAGGATTAAGATGCATAATGGAGAATACTATAGGTACACCCACATTATGGTGTAGTTTTGGTGTATTTTTAATAATTATCATAATTATTGAAATGAGTATACAAAAGATTTTTGTATATAAAGAAAGTGCTTTCAAGATAGCACTTTACTCATCGTGTATATCGATGTTGACAGCAATCTTATTTGATGTATTAATTTGGATATATATAAAATTTACTGTGAATAGTTATTTAGCAAATATTAATTTTTTGACGTTTATATCAGGATATCTTTTAGAACAAAGTTTATCTATGGACAATGTAGCTATGTGGTTTTTTTTATTTCAGTTGTTTTCTATTTCTATGGTTCATCAAAGAGTTATTTTGTTTTATGGAACATTTTTAGCTTTAGTGTTTCGTAGTAGTATAATTTTTTTTGGTGTATGGTTATTGTCAAAATGGTCCTTTTTGTTTTATGTATTAAGTATAATTTTATTATTTACTGGAATAATAACAATATTATCGAATGGTGTTAATAAGAAAACAGATGTTCAAAATACGTTTATTATGAGTTGGATATATAAGAAATTTAGAATAACTAAGAATTTTTCCAAAAATAATTTTTTTACTAAAGAGAATGGAGTCATAGTTGCTACACCATTGTTTTTAGTACTAATATTAATTGAGTTAAATGATATAATATTTTCAATAGATAGTATTCCAGCTATTTTTTTAATTACTAAGGATCCATTTATTATTATAACATCTAGTTTTTTTTCTATAATTGGTTTACGTTCTATTTATGTAATATTAGCTAATAGTATTCAAAAATTTTATATTATAAAATATGGAATTACGTTGATACTAATTTTTATTAGTATAAAAATATTATTAAAAGAATTTGTAGATATACCCATTATGTTATCTAGTTTCTTTATTGTATGTATTTTAGTTGCATGCTTTATAATAGAAAAATTTTTTTTTCAAGTTAAGAGTAAAAATTGATTATATATTAGTATATTAATTTCCATATATAATGTATTTTATCTTAAAATATAATATATATTTATAAAGAATTTATATAGTAATGATTAATAAAAAATTAGCGAGATCATTTTCATTATATGAATGGTTGTATTATTTAGATCATTTTATGTTAGATAATATTGATCCAACTTTAAATCGAGTGTTTTATGTTGCAAAGAAATTGGGAGTGTTAAAATCTAAAGCTTTTGTTTTTATAGTAGGAGGTACAAATGGAAAGGGAAGTACGTGTCATGTTTTAGAAAATTTGTTATTGAATTCAGGTTATCGTGTTGGGCTTTATACTTCTCCCCATTTAATGCGATATACTGAGCGCGTTCGTATTAATGGATTTGAATTAGAACATTTATATCATATATCTGCATTTAATGATGTTAAGTATTTTCAAAATGATGTTTTATTAACGCGATTTGAGTTTATTACTTTATCTGCGTTAATTTTATTTAAAAGTTATAATTTAGATATAATAATTCTTGAAGTTGGTTTGGGTGGTAGATTAGATGCTACTAATATTTTAAGTGCTGACGTTTCTGTTATTACTAATATAGATATAGATCATTCTAAAATTTTAGGAGTTAATCGTTCATCTATTAGTGTTGAGAAATCGGGAATATTTAGAAAAAATAAGATTGCTATTGTTGCAGATAATAATTTTCCTAAGGTTGCTCAATATCTTGCTAAAAAAAAAAAAGTGCGATTACGTATTGTTAATATTGACTGGATTTATAAAAAAATTGAATTCGAATGGTCTTTTTGCAGTAGTAAAATAACTTGGTTGCATTTACCCTTACCTAGAAATGTGTCATTAGATAGCGTTGCTACAGCATTGTCTGCTGTTTCCGAATCTGGTATTAAGATCAATCAAAAAGTTTTTAGAAGTTGTATTTCTGAAATAACTTTATGTGGTCGTTTTGAAACTATATCTTATAACCCAATTATTATTTTAGATGTAGCTCACAATCCTCATTCTGCTAGATATTTATTTAAAAAAATGTCTAGTTTTAAAAAAAATGGAAATATTTTTGCTGTAGTTGGAATTTTAAAAGAAAAAAATATTAAAGATATTGTTAGTCCATTAATTCCAATTGTAGATTATTGGTATTGTATTACATTATTAACACATCGTAGTGCCACTTCGTCAGAAATAATAAAATATTTACCTAATCATAATTCTCAAATTTCTAAAAATATGACAGTAGCTTTAGAAAAAATTTTTGATAAAGTTACAAATAATGATATAGTTTTGATATTTGGATCGTTTATCACAGTATGTGAGGCTAATAAGTTTTTAGCAAACAAAGTTAAAAATTTTAAATTACTATGAAACATTTATTATAAATACATATTACTTATTAGAATTGTTTATGAATGTCATTGATTGTATTTCAATAATAGTTATTATTATTTCAGCTGTAATAAGTTTTTTTCGAGGATTTTTGCAAGAATTATCGTCTATATTTATATGGATCGTAGGTGTATGTGTCTTTTTTAGATATTATAGTTTTTTTTCTATATTTTCTACATATGTTCGTAACATTTTTTTAAAAAATATTATTTCTTATATAGTGTTTTTTGTATTTTTTTTGTTTTTTAAGAGTATATTTGATTATTGTATTATTATTTTTATTGAAAAATGTGGAATATCTTTAATTAATAAAATATTTGGAATGTTTTTTGGTATTATCCGAGGTGTATTATTTTTGTGCATAGTTTTATTTTTCTTAGAATTATTAACAAATTTTGCTTATAATAAATATTTTAAAAATTCATTTTTTGTACCTTATTTTAATTGTTTTATTAAAGTTGTTATTAAATATCTATTTAAAAAATATATATTATTTAAAAGTTAAATTGTATGGTTGTGAGTTTATATTTTTTTAAATGTGATTATTACTCTTATATAAGATGCGAATGTTTTTATATTATAGTGATTAAGAAATTTTTGAGTACAATAATTTTAATAAATGTGATTTATTTTATTGTACTCATGTTTAAAAAGATGTATGTGTATTGAATTAATATTTTTTTATATTAATGTTCAAACATAGCAGAAATTGATTCTTCATTACTGATTCTTCGAATAGCTTCTGCTAGCATACTAGACAATGTTAGTGTTCTTACGTTTGGTAGCTCTTGTATTATTTTAGATAATGGAATTGTATCGCATACTACTACTTCGTCAATATTTGAATTTTGCAAATTTTTTACAGCATTTCCTGAAAAAATCGGGTGTGTAGCGTAAGCAAAAACGCGTCTTGCACCCCTTTTTTTTAGTGCTTCAGCTGCTTGACATAAAGTTCCTCCAGTGTCAATCATATCATCTACTAATATACAATCTCGGTTAAAAACTTCTCCAATAACATGCATTACTTGAGAAAAATTAATGTGTGGTCTGCGTTTGTCTATGATCGCCATATCTGTATCATGAAGCAGTTTTGCGATTGCACGTGCTCGAATTACGCCTCCAATATCTGGAGATACTACTATTGGATTTTTTAGGTCTATTTTTAGCATATCTTCAAATAAGATTAAGCTTCCAAAAACATTGTCGACAGGTACGTCAAAAAAACCTTGTATTTGTTCCGCATGTAAATCTACTGTTAGTACTCGATCAATCCCAACACTTGAAAAAAAATCAGCAACTACCTTAGCTGTAATTGGTACTCGAGAAGAACGTACTCTGCGATCTTGTCGAGCATATCCAAAATAAGGTATAACAGCTGTTATTCTTCCTGCAGAAGCACGCCTTAAAGCGTCTACCATAACTACTAATTCCATTAAATTATCGTTTGTTGGAAAACATGTTGATTGAATAATAAAGACGTCACTTCCACGTACATTTTCATTTATTTGAACATTAATTTCCCCGTCGCTAAATTTTCCAACAGAAGCATTTCCTAAATTAACATATAGCTTATTAGCAATAGATTCAGCTAATTTTGGTACAGAGTTTCCAGAAAACAATTTCATATCAGACACGAGATAAACCTCAAAAATTCTTAAAATACATTAATTAATAGTGTAGTCAATATTATCAAGTTTATATTATATAGATAAAATATTATTATAATTTTTTGTGTAATATAAAAACATTGATGTCGTTTGTTATGAATTCGAAAATATTAAATGCTAATATAGACAATATTTTATGCGCATGTGATTTGTTTATTGTCAAATTCAGGAAATATGTAAGATTTTGCACCAGTAATGCGTGAAGGAGTATATTGAGATAACCAAGTAAGTAGGTTATTAATAAATTTAAATTTTTTAATTAAATTTTTACAATCATTATGAAATAGGCGTTTCAGTAATGATTGAATGCATCAAAATTGGAGAATTTTGTGTTAACAAAGGATCAGAAAAAATTTTTTAGTAGATATTCCAATTTTTGGATAGGAAATTAAGTACTATTTTGATTAGTATTATAAGGATAAAGAATGTTTTCGATTCCTTTTGCAATAGAAGTACGTCCCATAATAAAAATTAGAACAACTGCACCTAGTTTTTTACTAAAATAAGCTATTTTTTTAATCTAAATTTTGTTTTCCATAATTGGTTTAGAGTAATTTATGTTGTTTTAGAATTAGATAATTTTCTTCCTAAACTGCCTTTTATTGGTATTTTTAAATAAATATTTTTTTCTAATTGTAGTGAGTTATTTTTAAAAGAATGTATTTTGTGTTTTAATAATTTAGCTTTTTGAACAATTATGTTATTTGAATTAGATATGCAGTTTACATTTTTTGATAAATTTATTTTACTACTAGAATTCGTAGATATATAGATAAGATATTCGTAATTTAGTAACTAAAATAGAGTTTGTATATTATGATGTCTATGTCTATTAGGATGAATTCTTGAGATATATAGGAATAAGTTAATTTTAGCTGGAGATTTTCAAGTATTTATTATGATATGTTTTAATTATTAATATTTTATTTTTATTAAGTTTTGTTAATTTTTTTCAATAGTATAAGGATTGTTATTTTTTAGTACAAATGTTATAAAAATTATTTGTTATGAAATTTTAAAAAATTTAAAAACATATTGAAATTTTTAGTATGTATGTAAAAATATTTGTAAGTTAGGAAATATTATAATATTTAATTATAGTTAAAATTTTTAAATGTTAATAATGTAATTTAATAAGTAATTAGAATTTAGTTTTATGTAATAAAACCATTAGTTAAGACAAAATAGATGTAATATAAATCAAGTTTTTAGAATCATGAAATTACAACATGTTTAGACACATACGCTATGTTTTAAAAGTATAAGAAAGATAGATTGATTATATTGTTTTTTAATTATGCGAATAGAATCTTCTTCTTAGATATTTTTTTTATTTAATTATGTTTTTTTAAGTTTTATTTTCATGCATTTTTATAATTTCTGTTATATAAAGTTTAAAAGTTGTGGTGTTGTTTTAGTTGTTAGGATATGTTTTTTGTGTATATATTTTAAAAAGTATATATAATAATGTTTGTGTAGTGTACATATTATATATTATAGTTATTTGGTTGTGTTTTTTGTTTATATATAAAATTAAAAAGATTAGTTATATGTAATAGTTATTTTTGTTTAATCAGATTTAAATAAGTTAAGTAGTATTTATTAATCGCAATTAATAATATATTAAATTGTATCATAATATAAAATTTTTTGTTCATGTGATTAATATATTTATAATAGGTAGGATATGTAATTTTCGTGTTTTATTGAATTAGCGTTAAAAAGGTATATTAAAACTTATGAAAAGTTCTATGATGAAAAAATTAGAATCTTTGCATAGAAGATATGAAGAAATAGAAAGTATGTTATCAGATCGTACAGTTATTTCAAATCAAGAAAAATTTCGTGAATTGTCTCAAGAATATCTTAAATTATCTGATATTAATTATTGTTTTGTTCAGTGGAAAAATTGTAATCATGATGTAATTGAGACAAAATTACTATTGTTAGATAGTGAATTACATGATGTAGCAGAACAAGAATTACAGATGTTATCTAAAAAAATGAAAAAGATAGAAACAGAAATACAAGTTTTGTTATTACCGTGTGATCCTAATGATCAACAAAATTGTTTTCTGGAAATAAGATCTGCATCGGGTGGTGATGAAGCAGCTATATTTTCGGGGGATTTATTTCGTATGTATATTAAATATTCTGAGTTTCAAAATTGGAAAACTAATATAATTCATATGACTCATAGTTTAAAGGGAGGATATAAAGATATTATTGTTAAGATAACAGGTAAGGGTTCGTATGGAAAGTTAAAATTTGAATCTGGAGGACACCGTGTTCAAAGAGTCCCTAAAACAGAATCTCAAGGGCGTGTTCATACGTCTACTTGCATAGTAGCTGTAATACCTGTAGTTCCAAAAAAGGAAATAGAAAAAGTTAATATTAATGATTTAAAAATTGATACTTTTCGTTCTTCTGGTGCTGGAGGACAACATGTTAATACAACAGATTCTGCTGTTAGAATAACTCATATTCCTTCTGGACAGGTTGTAGAGTGTCAAGACGAAAGATCACAACATAAAAATAAGGCTAAAGCATTGTCAGTTTTGGTTTCTAGAATTAAGGCAGCTGAATTATATAATCAACGTAAAAAAAACGCTATTCAACGACGTGATCTATTAGGTACTGGTATGAGATCAGATAGGAATAGAACATATAATTTTGCTCAAAATAGAGTAACGGATCACAGAATTAATTTAGTGGTATACTGTTTAGATGAAGTATTAGATGGAAAATTAGATGTTTTAATAGAACCTATTATTCAAGAGCATAATGCAGATGTATTATCAAATTTATCTAATATTGAATTTTTATGAAAATTAAAAATTGGTTAAAATATGCATCTTTAAAATTAAAAAAAACTAGTTCAAGCCCTAATTTAGATGCAGAAATATTGTTAAGTTATGTATTAAAAAAGTGTAGAACTTGGATTATTAGCAATGATTTTATTAAATTAACTTACGATAATTTAATCGATTTAAATGTTTTATTGCAACGAAGAATGAATAGTGAACCTATTTCGTATTTAATTCATGTAAAGGAGTTTTGGTCTTTGCCGTTTTTAGTGTCGAATAGTACTCTAATACCTAGACCAGACACAGAAATTTTAGTTGAGAAAGCATTGATTTATTTAAAAAACTTGAGTAATGCTAAAGTATTAGACTTAGGTACTGGTTGTGGATCTATAGCTTTAGCATTAGCCAGTGAGAGATTAGATTGTAAAATTATTGGAATAGATTGTGTTAAAGAATCTATTAGTATAGCTAGTAAAAATGCTAAAATACTTAAATTAAAGAATGTTAGTTTTCTACATAGTATTTGGTTTTCTAAAGTAGATAATATGTTTGATATGATTGTCAGTAATCCTCCATATTTAAGTTTTAGTGAAATGAAAAATGTGGATAAAGAAGTATTATTTGAGCCTTTTATTGCATTGTTTTCATCTGAAAATGGGTTAGGTGCGATTCGTCATATCATAAAATATTCTAAGAAATATTTATATTCTAAAGCATGGTTATTAGTTGAGCATGGTTGGAAGCAAAAAGACAAAGTTCAAAGTTTTTTTTATAAATATAGTTTTATAAATATTAATACATATCGAGATTATTGTGATAGTGATCGTGTTACAGTAGGACAAAAACAATAACAGTAATAAGTAGTGTGTAAGTTTTAATATTTATTATTAAGTTATTTTTAGTAATATATATTTTTATATAACATTTTATATGTATAGCGTATATTAATAAGATATTATATATAATTATGTAATTTTAAGATTTACTATATTTTAGTAGGTTAATATTAAAATTTTGGAAATATTATGACGTACTTTTTAAATTCTGATTTTTCTAAATTACCATTGTGTGAATCTATTATTGAAGTATCACGAGCTATACGTCAAGATTTTCCTTCAAAAAGAGTCATAGAAGATTTAAAGCATAAAGTGGAAGTAGCTAGAAATTATGTTGTATCTGAAAATCTTCCATTTTTAAAATTAAGAAAGTTAATAAAATTATTTTATAAAAATTGGAAGTTTGAATGTGCTAGCGGAATTTATAAGTTATCTGACGTTTTATGGCTGGATCATGTTTTAAAGACTCACAAGGGTACTGCTGTTTCGTTGGGTATTATAATTTTGCATATCGCTCAGCAGTTAAATCTTCCTCTTATGCCAGTAATTTTTCCAACGCAATTAATTTTGCGTGCTGACAATGGCAATGGGAATATGTGGTTAATTAATCCTTTTAATGGTGATACATTAAATAAACATGTACTCAAGGTTTGGTTAAAAGGTAATATTAGTCCTACAGCTGAATTATATAATAATTATCTAAATAAAGTGCAGTATTTTGAAGTTGTTAGAAAAATGTTAGACATCTTAAAATCTGCTTTAATGGAAGAAAGGAATTTGGAATTAGCGTTAAATGTAAGTAATGTTTTATTAAAAATTGATCCAAAAAATCCTTATGAAATTCGTGATCGCGGATTAATTTATTCACAATTAGAATGTGATCATGTTGCATTAACTGATTTAATCTATTTTGTAGAGCATTGTCCTGATGACCCAATTAGCGAAATATTAAAAATTCAAATTCATTCTATGGAAAAAAAAGTAATTACTTTGCATTAATCATGTGTATTTTTTAGACGTTAGTTATATTTAGTAATATTTTAAAATTAAATTTTTTAAAATATTTAAGCATAATATTTTTAATTATATTTATTTAAAAAGAGTAAATGTAAATTGTATTATAGTTAATTTGAGAAAATTAATTAATGTTGTCGATAAATAATATAGTTATATATTAATTAATAGTTTTATACTAAATTTTAGTAATATTATATTATTTTATTTTGTGGTTTTAATTATTGTATTTTTATTTTAATAATTGGTAATTTTATATAATGTTTTGTTTTTATTGTGTTTAATAAAAATTAAATATATTTCTATAAATTTATGTATTTTATTATTACATTTTTTTATAAATTTTTTAAAGTTATATTTTTTGACGTGTCTGATTTTAAAAAAAAATATGTTAGTGTTTTATTACAGTGATTTAATGTTTTAAAAAATATAATATAGGTGTAAAATGAGATTATTTTTATCGTACATATTTTAAATTATATTTAACTTTCATAGGAAATTATGTTTAATAAATTGGTTTTAATATTGAACTGTGGCAGTTCCTCACTTAAGTTTTCAGTAGTTAGTTCAGATAACTATACAACGAAATTGAGTGGTATCGTTGAGTTTTTAAATTTATCTCAAATAAGATTTTTTTGGAAAATTAAAAAAAAAGAATATGTTCGCGTTATAAATAAAAGTAAATCATATGATTATGCTTTGAATTATATTTTAACAAAAATTCTAAAAGAAGAATCAAAAATTTTTAATAATATTGCATGTGTAGGTCATCGTGTTGTACATGGTGGGGTAAATCTTAATAAATCTGTTCTTATTACACAAGAGATAATTAAATTAATTACCGATGCATGTAGTTTTGCACCATTACATAATCCTATAAATTTGTTAGGAATTAAAGCATCTCATGCTGTACTTCCGCATTTAAAAGAAAAAAATGTAGCAGTTTTTGACACTTCTTTTCACAGTTCTATTCCAAAATTTGCTTATTTATATGCTATTCCGTATAAGTTTTATAAAAAGTTTGGTATTAGAAAATATGGAGCACACGGTATTAGTTGTCAGTATTCTGTTTGTAGATCTTCTGAACTTTTACAAATTGAATTAACTTCTTTAAACATAATTATTTGTCATTTAGGTGGTGGTGCATCAGTGTCTGTTGTTAAAAACGGTGTATGCGTTGATACTTCAATGGGCTTGACACCATTAGAAGGGTTAATTATGGGCACTAGAAGTGGAGATATTGATCCTTCAGTTATTTTTTTTATGAATAAACAATTAAATTTAAGTATCTCAACAATAAATAATATTTTGATTAATAAATCTGGTTTATTAGGACTAAGTGGAGTTAGTAGTGATTTTCGTAATTTAGAAAGTGAATATAATTCGAATATTAGAATAAAATTAGCTATAGATATGTTTTGTTATCGTTTGTCAAAATATATTAGTGGATATATGTCTGTTGTAAAAGGAAAATTGCATGGAATTGTTTTTACTGGAGGTATTGGTGAAAATTCTTCTTTAGTTCGTTCTATTGTTATTTCTAAGTTAGCTTTTTTGAATTTTAAATTAAACTCTGATATTAATATGTTGATGAAATCTGGTAAAGAAGGATTTATTAATATTAAAAATACTTTTCCTATATTAGTTATTCCTGCTAATGAAGAATTAATTATAGCAAAAGAATCTTTTTCTGAAATTAATTGATATTACAAAAACTAATTTAAAGTTTATTGTATTTTTTTGAGGTGTAATAAATAATGACACGAACAATAATGCTAGTTCCAATAGGGAAAAATATTGGACTAACTACTATTAGCTTAAGTGTAATTTCAGCTATGAAGCGTTGTAAGTTTAATGTCAAATTTTTAAAATCTGCTATTGAGTATTCTAATACTAATTATAATATTGATGATACTTCTTTAATTTTAAAAGATACGCAGTCTTTGTCTTACATTAATCCTTTAATTGTTGATTTCATTAATCAATTTTCTTTAAAACAAATTAAGCAACGAATTGTAGATTATATTTTATCGAAAGTATATGCAAAAAAAGAAAAATATGACATTTTTTTAATAGAAGGTTTTGATACTAAATCTCATACTTATGTATTATCTAATGACATTAATTATTATATTTCTAAGAGTATAAATGTAGAAATAGTTTTTGTTTGTGCTGTAGATAGATCTAGTCAATTAGATATTAACAATATTGTTTATATTATAAATAATGTTTTTAAAAAAAATAAAAATATAAATATACGAGGTGTGATTATAAATGAATTATGTCAAAAAGTACGCAATGATTATGGAAATGTTAATTTGTTCGATATGTTTAAAAGTTCAGTTAAAAAAATAAATTTTGGTGATGTCAAATATGATTTTTTATTTCAAAAAAATGGAATTGAAGTTTTAGGTTGTGTTCCATGGATTCATAAATTAATGGAACCATCAGTAAAAATTTTGTGTGATAAATATTTGGGAGCTAATATAATTTATGATCGATGCATGAATTCTCAGTATATCAAAACTTTTATTATTTATGATACGAACGAAGATATAAAAAATGCAAAAAAATTTCATCGTTCTTTGTTAATTATTCCTGCTATATCTAATGATAAAATAAAAGAAATATGTGTTCAAATAAACAAAAATAAAATTTTGATTAGTGCTATTTTATTAACAAATTTTTTAAATGTTCATGATAAGTGTACAGATTTTATTGATCAACTTAAAATAGCTAATTGTACTATTTGTTCTACACCCAACGATGTTTTTACGGTAGTGTCGTTATTACATAAATTTAATTTTAAATTAGATAACAAAAATTATCAGCTAAACATAATTGAAAATGATATGTCCAGACATATTAATTTGGATTGGATTAGATCATTGAAACATTCATATCAATATAATAGTATATGTTTGCCTTCATTGTTTATATATAATTTAAAGCATTTAGCGAAAAAATTTATGAAAAATATCCTTCTTCCAGAAGGATGTGAACTTAGAATAATAAAAGCGGCTTCTATTTGTTCGAAGAATGATATAGCGTATTGTACATTATTAGGCAATCCTAAAAAAATTAAAAACATAGCTGAGTCTAATAATATTGTTTTAAATTCTAATATAGAGATTATAGATCCAAAATTAATTAGAAAAAATTATGTTGAGCGTTTATGTCATCTTCGCAGACATCATGGAATAACTTTAGCTCATGCTAATGAATTAGTTAAAGATAATTCTATTTTGTCTACGTTAATATTAGAATCTAAAAAAGTAGATGGCTTAGTTTCTGGATCTATTGGTACGACTTCTAGTATTATTCTTCCTGCATTACAATTAATTAAAACGTCTCCGGGTTCTTCTTTAATATCTTCTGTATTTTTTATGTTATTGTCAGATTATGTAACACTATATGCTGATTGTGCTGTAAACATTAATCCTGATGCTACACAATTAGCAGAAATTGCAATTCAATCTTCAAATACTGCACGATTGTTTGGAATATTTCCTAAAGTTGCGATGTTATCTTATGCAACTGGTTGTTCTGGTTTTGGAGATACTGTAGATAAAGTTAAAGAGGCTACAAGAATTGTTCAAGAACGTTCTCCAAATTTAATTGTTGATGGACCAATTCAATATGATGCAGCAATCAATCGAAGCGTAGCAAAATTAAAATGTCCACATTCTTTGGTAGCAGGAAATGCAACTGTGTTTATTTTTCCTGACTTAAATTCTGGAAATATAACTTATAAAGCTGTTCAACGTTCAGCTAATATTTTGTCAATAGGACCTATTCTTCAGGGAATTAATCAACCTGTTAATGATTTATCGAGAGGATCTTCAGTTCAAGACATAGTATATACTATTGCAGTCACAGTATTACAGTCTAGTTTATCTCACTAAAAATATAACAATTTAAAAAATGGTAGTATTTGTTTAAATAAATATAGCATAAACTTGTTAATAACATATCAATTTTAATATTTTTATGTTTTAAATTTTAATTAGAATGCTCCCACTAATTGTACAGCAGCATGGAAAAATGTCTTTTGGCTTACAAGATGCTAATGGAAATATGTTTTTGTAATAAACATGACCTTTTAATAGTTTAATTCTACATGACCCGCAATAACCTTGTTTACATTGAGAGTCTAAGATAATATCATTTTTTTCTAATATAGATATTAAAGTAATGTTTTGTGGTTTATAGTAAATAACTTTATTATTATTTAATATAATGATTTTTGAATTTATCATTTATAATTTAAATTTTTCAAAATCGGAATCATTAATTTCTGAGTTAATTTGTCCAATTAAATATGAACTTACAGATATTTCTTGAGGAGCGACTTGGACGTTGTCTGATATCAACCATGAATTGATCCATGGAATAGGGTTAGATAAAATTTTAAAAGGTGATGGTAAACCTATTGCTTTCATGCGAATATTGGTAATATATTCGATATATTGTGACAAAATTTCTTGATTCAAACCTAACATTGATCCATTTTGAAATAAATATTTTGCCCATATTTTTTCTTGATCGGATACTCGAATAAATAAGTGATAACATTCTTCATAACATTCTTTTGAGATGTCTGACATTCCTTCATTATTTTTATCGTTGTGTAAGATATTTAAAATATGTTGAGTGCTTGTTAAATGTAATGCTTCATCTCGTGCAATTAAACGAATTATTTTTGCATTTCCTTCCATTTTTTCTCTTTCTGCAAATGCAAAAGAACAAGCAAAACTCACGTAAAATCTAATTGCTTCTAATGCATTAACGCTAATTAAACAGAGATATAATTTCTTTTTGAGCTCGTGAAGGTCGATTTTTATTTTTTTACCGTTAATGGTATGTTTTCCTTCTCCAAACAAATGCCAATAACTAGTTAATTCTATTAGATCATCGTAATATTTTGCAATGTCTTTGGCTCGATTTGCTATATTTTTATTGTCAATAATGTCATCAAAGATCAAAGATGGAGTATTTATAATGTTTCGAATAATATGGGTATATGATCTAGAATGAATGGTTTCTGAAAATGACCATGTTTCTATCCATGTTTCTAATTCTGGTAAAGAAACAATTGGTAATAGTGCAATGTTTGGACTCCTTCCTTGAATAGAATCTAACAATGTTTGATATTTTAAATTACTAACAAAAATATGTTTTTCATGTTGCGGAAGGTTTTGAAAATCTATATAGTCTCGTGATAAATCTACTTCTTCTGGTCTCCAAAAAAAAGATAGTTGTTTTTCAATTAACTTTTCAAAAATTTCATATTTTTGTTGGTCATATCTTGAAATATTAACAGATTGTCCAAAAAACATTGGTTCATATAATTGATTGTTTTTATTTTTTGAAAAAGTGGTATAAGTCATTATATATTTCCTTAGTTTTTATGATGTAAAAGTTATGTATTTTAGTAATGTTTCAAAAAAGAATTTATATTTTGCATGCTCCATGATTACAATTTTCGTTTTTAGAAAATTG
Organism: Buchnera aphidicola str. Bp (Baizongia pistaciae); assembly: GCF_000007725.1. NCBI lineage: Bacteria > Pseudomonadati > Pseudomonadota > Gammaproteobacteria > Enterobacterales > Erwiniaceae > Buchnera > Buchnera aphidicola. The sequence goes on from NC_004545.1 coordinate 190,122, forward strand.
TATGTCTTCTGTTTGATGATCTGAAGCACCATCACGAGTATTTTGATAGTATAATGTTTTTAAGCCTAACTTATAAGCTGTTAGTAAATCTAATATTAGTTGTTGCATTGGGATTTTATTATTAGGAAATAGTTTTGGATCGTAGTTTGTATTGGCAGAAATAGATTGATCAACAAACTTTTGCATAATGCTAGCTAATTGTAGATATCCTGTATTATTTGGAATATTCCATAATAATTCATAGTTATTTTTTAATCTTTTGTATTCTGGTACTACTTGTCGTAACATACCATCTTTTGATGCTTTTATGCTTATTAGTCCTCTTGGAGGTTCTATACCATTAGTAGCGTTAGAAATTTGTGATGATGTTTCTGATGGCATTAATGCTGATAATGTTGAATTTCTTAATCCATATTTTTTGATTTTTTTTCTGAGTAATTCCCAATCTAAATGTAAAGGTTCATTGCATATTTCGTCGACATTTTTTTTATAAGTATCAATTGGTAAGATCCCTTTATAATAATTTGTATGACTAAACCAATGACAAGCTCCCTTTTCTTGAGCTAATACACATGATGCATTAAGTAAATGATATTGAATTGCTTCGAATGTTCTATGTGTTAAGTTGTTTGCACTTCCATCTGAATATCGAACTCCATTTTTAGCTAAATAATAAGCAAAATTTATAACGCCAATACCTAATGTTCGTCGTGATAACGCAGATTTTTTGGCACTTAAAATTGGATATTCTTGATAATCTAATACTGAATCTAATGCTCTAACAATTAGGTTTGACAATTTAGATAAATCATTAAGGTTATTTAGTGATCCTAAATTTATTGCAGATAAAGTACAAAGCGATATTTCTCCATTTTTATCGTGAACATCTTGTAGTGCTTTTGTAGGTAATGTAATTTCTAAACATAGGTTAGATTGACGTATAGGTGCAATTTTAGGATTAAATGCGCTATGAGAATTACAGTGATCAACATTTTGTATATATATTCTTCCGGTAGAAGTTCTTTCTTGCATCATTAAAGAAAATAGGTATGATGCTTTTACTTTTTTTTTTCGAATAGTTTTATCATTTTCGTATTTAATATATAAACGTTCAAATTTTTCTTGATTGTTGAAGAAAGAATCATATAAGTTAGGTACATCTGATGGACTAAATAAAGTGATATGTTCTCCCAGTATTAAACGTTGATACATTAATTTGTTAAGTTGTACGCTATAATCCATGTGTCGCACACGATTTTCTTCTATTCCTCTATTATTTTTAAGTACTAATAAACTTTCTATTTCAAAATGCCAAATAGGGTAAAATATTGTTGCAGCACCACCTCTTACGCCACCTTGAGAGCATGATTTTACAGCACTTTGAAAATGTTTATAGAATGGTATACATCCTGTATGTAGTGTATCTCCATTCCTAATTGGACTTCCTAATGCTCTAATTCTTCCTGCATTAATACCTATTCCTGCACGTTGAGATACGTATTTTACAATTGCACTTGTAGTAGCATTAATAGAATTTAAATTATCTTCTGATTCAATTAATACACATGAACTGAATTGACGTGTTGGAGTTCTTAAACCAGCCATAATTGGGGTAGGTAAGGAAATTTTAAATGTAGAAATAGCATCATAGAAATTTTTTATGTATTTCATTCTAGTTTCATTAGGGTATTTAGAAAATAAACATGCAGATATAAGAATGTATAAAAATTGTGCGCTTTCATAAATTTTTTTAGTAACTCTATTTTGTATTAAATATTTTCCTTCTAATTGTTTTACTGCAGCATATGAAAAATTCATGTCACGTCGATGCTTAATGAATGAATTCATTATTAAAAAATCTTGTTTAGGATAATCATTTAGCAAGTGTTGGTCATATTTTTCTAATTTTATCATGTTTTTAACATGGTCGTATAGATTTGGTGGATTAAATTGTCCAAATGCTTTTTTTCTAAGATGAAATATAGTTAATCTAGCTGCCATGTATTGATAATCTGGTGAATTTTCTGAAATTAAATCTGCTGCAGCTTTAATAATTGTTTCATGTATAATAGTAGTTTTAATATTATTGTAGAATTGTATTCTAGATTTTAATGCTACTTGAGATATAGAAATATTTTCTAGTCCTTTTGCTGCCCAATTTAACACTCGATGAATTTTATCTAAGTTTATTAGTTCTATTTTTCCATTGCGTTTTGTAACAAATAGCATTTGATTCATATCATTTTTTTACCTAATTTAAGATGAAGATAATAAATATATTTATTATTTATATTTATGGTAGAAATATTAAATTTTTTTAAAAGATTTTATTGTTGCATAAGTATTTGAATATTTAAGATGAATAATATACTAAATATAGTTTAAATTATAAAATAAAGAATATATATTTTGTAATATTAACGAAAGATTTAGTAGAGAAATTTTTTTTGCTTGTTATATTTTTTTAATAATTATATTAACTCATAAGTGTTTTAAAATTAGTGGATAACATTTATACGCTGTTTAGATGTAATGCGTTTGCTTTTTGTAATGCGACAACTTTTTCTTTTTTTGAAGTTCGGATAATGATAACACCTTGCGTATTTCGTCCTAATATTCCTATTTCTAAAACTCTTGTTCTGACTAATGTCCCTGCATTAGTAATTATAATAATTTGATCTTGATTTACAACTTGCATTGTTCCAATCACAATGCCATTTTTTTTAGTAATTTTCATAGCAATAGTTCCTTGAGTAGCTCTGGATTTTATTGGAAACTCATGAATTTCAGTTCGTTTACCATATCCATGTTCTGTAATAAGTAATATATTTCCATGTTTTTTCGGGACTACTAAGGACACTACTTTATCTGATTTTTTTATTTTAATACCTTGGACGCCTATAGCAGTTCTTCCAGTTTTTCTAACTAGTATTTCAGAAAAATGAACAGCTTTTCCTTGCGCAGTAAATAACATAATAGTATTATTGCCATTAGTCAATGATACTCCAATTAATTCGTCATCTGCTTTTAAATTAATAGCAATTATACCTTTTGTTCTTGGTTTTTTAAATTCGTATAAACTTGTTTTTTTGACCATTCCTTTAGAAGTTGCCATAAATATATTTATACTGTCTTTATATTCTGAAATGGGTAATATTGCAGTTATTCTTTCGTTTGAACTTAAAGGTAATAAATTTACGATTGGGCGCCCGCGAGCGTGTCTACTAGCTTCAGGTAATTGGTATACTTTCATCCAATATAAGATTCCTTTGCTAGAGAAACAGAGAATTATATCATGTGTATTAGCTACTAATAAGTTTTCTATAAAGTCTTCTTCTTTTGTTTTTACTGCTAATTTTCCCTTTCCTCCTCTTTTTTGTGCTTCATAGCTAGACAATAGTTGATATTTTACATATCCTGAATATGACAATGTAATAACTACATTTTCTTTATTTATTAAATCAGATGTATTAATATCAGAGTAATTTACGTTTATTTTAGTGCGTCGTTTGTCACCAAAGTTATCACGAATCTTGATTAGTTCATCTTTCATAATTTTAGTTAAAATATTATTATTTTTTAATATATTTTCTAAATTATTTGATGTTTTAAAAAGTTGTTTGTATTCAGAAATTAATTTTTTATGTTCTAAATGAGTTAATTTTTGCAGACGTAACTCTAAAATTGCTTGAATTTGTTCTGGAGTTAAGAAAAATTTTTGTGTATCTATTGGACGTAATTTTTTATCATATGGTGTTAAAGAATGTGCATTTTTTTTTAGGATTTGTGTGTATTGTGCATGTTTTGAATACCAATGATATGTTTTTAATTTATTTTTAGCTTCTTCTAATGTGGAAGATTTTTTAATTAAATTTATGATAAGATCTATATTATCTAAAGATATAATTAATCCTTCCAAAATATGTATTTTTTTTCTTATTTTGTTAAGTTCAAACAAACTACGGCGCATTATTATTTTTCGCCTGTGATTTATAAAGGCATTTAAAATTTCTTTTAAAGTCATTACTTTTGGTTGACCGTGAATCAAAGCTACCATATTAATACCAAACGATATTTCTAATTGTGTTAAAGAATATAATTGATTAAGAATTATTTCTGCTTTTGTCTCTTTTTTAATTTCAATAACGATTCTCATTCCTTCTTTATCTGATTCATCTCGTAACGTAGTAATGCCTTCTATTTTTTTTTCTTTTACTAAATTAGCTATTCCTTTAATAACTCGTGCTTTATTCACTTGATATGGTAATTCATATATAATTATTGATTTTTTTTTTGTTTTTTTTTGGATTTCTATGATACTTTTAGCACGAATATAAATTTTACCTTTTCCTGTTTTATATGCTTTTTCTATTCCCCTTTTACCATTTATTAATCCAGCTGTAGGGAAATCTGGACCAGGAATATGTTCCATAAGTTTTTTTAAAGTAATGTTTTGATCGTCAATAAACGCTAAACATCCATTAATTACTTCTTTAATATTATGAGGAGGTATATTAGTTGCCATTCCTACTGCAATACCAGAAGATCCATTAATAAGTAAATTTGGGATTTTAGCTGGTAGTACTTCGGGAATTTTTTCTGTTCCATCATAATTTGAAAAAAAAGATACTGTGTTTTTATCTAGATCATTCAGCAATTCGTATGCAATTTTAGACATTCTTATTTCGGTATATCTCATTGCTGCTGCTGAATCTCCATCTATTGAACCAAAGTTTCCTTGCCCGTCAATTAATACATATCTTAGTGAAAATGGTTGTGCCATTCTAACTATTGCGTCATATACTGCTGTATCGCCATGTGGGTGATATTTTCCAATAACATCGCCTACTATCCTGGCTGATTTTTTATATGTTTTATTCCAATCATTATTTAGTACTTTCATCGCAAAAAGTATTCTCCTGTGAACTGGTTTTAAACCATCTCGTACATCAGGTAAAGCGCGACCAATAATAACCGACATAGCATAATCTAAATATGAATTTTTTAATTCATCTTCAATATCAATTTTAATAATTTCCTTGGCAACTTCTTTCATAACATTAATTTCTCTAGGATTCTTGAATTTAAAAATAGTACTATCATACTATAATAAAATGAAGTTTATTATAAAGAAAACATTATTTTTAAAATGTCGTTAATGATTTTAATATTTGAAGACAAATTATGGAATGGTAAACATTTTGTAAATAAAATTTAATTTTAATACTTCAATTGCATTATGTTGTCATGAAAAAATAATATTATAACAATTTTGAAAGTTACAATATTATTAATATACACCATGTTAGCGTGTTAGAATTTTTGCTTTTGTATTTTTCGTTTTAGATTCACAGTATAATAAAATAGTTAAACATGAATTTTATGGATTTACAAAAACGTTGTGTTAGATTTTTTTATAATGTATGATTATTCATTACATTAATTTTAAAAATAAAATTTAATAGCATCTTTAGTAAAATATATTCGTGTTCTTGATACATATTTTAGTTGACATAGTAAAAATTTTAATTAATTAGCGCGTGGCATAAATAATAAGCATTAATAAGTTTATTTTGTATAAAATGAGGTATTCATTATGAATAATGAAGAACAAAAGTTGATAGAAAACTTATTTTCACGACTGTATAAAGCTGAATCTGATTTTCCTAATCGAGATAAAAATGCTGAACAGTTAATAAATGATTTATTACGTAAGCAACCAAGTTCATCATATTATATGACACAAACGATTTTAGTACAAGAAATGATAATTGAGAAATTAAATGCAAAAATTCTTGAATTAGAAAAGAATTTATCTATGAATGAGAAACAAACTAAACATGGTTCTTTTGGTTTTTTATCGGGTTTATTTAAATCTAAGAAAAAAGAAATAGATGCATGTAATCAAGGTAATAAAGCAGGTAATCATAAGGATGATATTTCAAAACGTCCTATAATGGATTGTTTAAATAATAATGTAGGAAAAACAACATCGGTTTTAGGAAGGGAAACTATTTATAATACTTCTAATAATTCTATGTCAGGATTTCTTAGTGGGTCTTTGCAAACTGCTGCAGGTGTAGCTGGTGGTATGGTAATGGCTAATTTATTAATGAATTTATTTCAGCACAAAAGACCTGAAGAAGAAATGATTGATCAAATTAGTCACAATCCTACACCTGTTAGTGCTGATTCTGATGACCTTGTTAATAATAATATGAACAATGATAAACATGATGTTGCAAGTTCGGATTATATAAATGACGAACATGAATATGGAGAACATGTTAAAAACGATCACCAACTTCATGATTCTCCATTATGTTCAGATGTTTCAGATAGCACTAGTAATAATAATTATGATGAAAGTCTTAATTTTAGTAATGACAATAATAATAGTAGTTTTAATGATTTTGATGATGACAATTTTATATAAATAAAGTACAATTGCACAATTTTTAAATTATAAATCCTTAATATATTTTAAGTTATTATTCATATTTTTGACCATAAAACCAGCAATCAAAAATTTTACTTATGCTGGTTTGTCATGGTTTTACAACTTCTTTAAAATAAAGACTACGTAATTTAGGTTCATTTTTTAGAAATTTTTTCCAAATATTTGTGTATGCCTTCTTGGGTAGTTTTTATACCGGTATCTCCTTTTTTCCAATTAGCTGGGCATACTTCTCCGTATTTTTCGTAAAAGTGAAGAGCATCTATCATTCTCAGTGTTTCTGATATGTTTCTTCCAAATGGTAAATCGTTGATAGTTTGATGTCGAATGATTCTATTTTTATCAATTAAAAATGTTGCTCTTAATGCAACTCCTAATTGAGGATGTTCAATACCATAAGAACGTTGTATTTCTCTTTTTAAATCTGAAACCATAGTAAAATTTATTTTATCTATTTGTCCATTGTGAGATAAAGTGTTTCTCCATGCATGGTGTACATAAACTGAATCTATGGAAACACCTATTAGTTTAACATTTCGTTTTTTAAACTTAGATAATTCTTGATTGAATGCTATAATTTCTGATGGACATACGAAAGTAAAATCCATTGGCCAAAAAAATAATATACTAGTTTGGTTATTAGTGAATTCTTTAAAGTTAAAATTATTAATGATGTCACCATTACATGAAATAGCTGAAGCGGTAAAATCTGGAGCTGGATAAGTTACTAAAACCATATTTTATAATTCCTATTTAATAAAATGAATTTGTAGTAAAAATATAATAAGTAGGTTAGATTATATGTGATTTATAATTATATTAAAAGATCATTAAGATGGATAAGTTAAAATAATGTTTAAATATAATTATTTAAAGAATGTAAGTTTAAGATGCGTATTAATAACTAAATGTAAGAAGAGTATTATTAATTTTGTGCAACATTATTTAAATATATGAGGCGTAAAAACTTATATGGATAATCGTACATTATTAAATTGGTCTAGTATATTAAAAAATGAAAAAAAAAAATATTATTTTATTAATATAATAAATCATCTTTTTTTTGAACGTCAAAAAAAGATGATTTTCCCGCCTAAAGGAAAGGTATTTAATGCTTTTGTACATACACAATTGTATGATATAAAAGTGGTAATACTTGGACAAGATCCTTATTATAAAATAAATCAGGCGCATGGTTTGGCTTTTTCTGTTGAAAATATAGTAAAATTTATTCCTTCGTCTTTAAAAAATATTCAAAAAGAAATAATTAGTGATTTAGGTCAAAATCGCTCATTTTCGCATGGTTGTTTAACAAAATGGGCGTTACAAGGGGTTTTTTTATTAAATTCAGTTTTAACAGTGGAGGCTGGTAAACCTGGATCTCACTATAAGTTAGGTTGGGAACGTTTTACTAATAAGGTTATTAGTATTATTAATGAATATTGTAAAGGTGTAGTATTTTTGTTATGGGGTTCATATGCTCAAAAAAAAATATGTTTAATAGATAGAACTCGACATTATATTTTGTTAGCGCCGCATCCATCACCATTATCAGCTTATCGAGGATTTTTTGGATGCCGCCATTTTTCAAAAACAAACAAAATACTCAAACAACAGAACAAAAGTCCTATTAATTGGTTTTTTTAATTTTTAAATAATGTATAAAACATGCTTTGTTTTATAAATCTATTTTATATAATTTTAGTATGTTCGTAAATTAAGAACTATTATGTTTTTTTGTCTTTCGAAAGTTTTACTATAGCTTTTCGAATAATTTTTTCGTGGAACGTATAACCATCTTGAATTATTTCAGAAACATAGTATTCATTAATATTTTTACAGTTTTCATTTGGTATCGTTGTGTGTAATTTAGGATCAAATAGTTTTCCTTTTTTATTGTTTATTTTTAACCCAAATTTTTCAGTAACGGTTAATAATGATTTTAGTATTAATGGAATTCCTTGAATCATATTATTGTCTTTAATATTATTGTATTTATTAATATCTTTTCTTATATTTTTTAAACTGTCTATAATAGGAATTAAATTTCTGAAAAAATTTTCTAGTTGTGTGTCTATTATTATTTTGATCTTGTTTTTAGTATTTTTATTTATATTCTCTATTTCAGCTTGTTCTCGTAACTTCACTTCGGAAATATGTTTCTTAATTTCAAGTATTTTTTGTTTTAAAGAATTTATTTTATCTTGATTTTGACAATCATCGCTCACGTTGTTTTGAGTAATTGTTGTGTTATTTAGATCGTTTTTAGATTCAGTTTGAGTTTCTTTTTTATGTTTATCTATATCATTCATAAATATTCCTTTTAAAATTATGGTTGAGTTTATTAATTTATATATTGAATTGCGTAGTATTGAATATTTATCTTTATAAGATGAATAAATTTTATTATAAGGAAACTATTTTTGTGAAATACTATTTTAGCTCTATTGGGATAGTTGGTCATCCTCGTTACGATAGTGCATTAAATACACATAAATTATTGCACAGTTGGTTAGTTAATAAAGGATATAATGTAATTATTGAAAATAAAGTAGCACATAAATTAAGATTAAAAAATATAAATTTTGATTCTTTAGCTAATATAGGAAAAAAATGTGATTTAGCAATAGTGGTTGGTGGTGATGGAAATATGTTATGTGCTGCTCGTATTTTATCTTGTTATAATATAAAAATAATTGGAATTAATCGAGGAAATTTAGGATTTTTGACTGATTTAAATCCAGATACAGCGTTTCAACAATTATATAATGTATTATCTGGAGAATATTTTATAGAAAAACGTTTTTTATTAGAAGTAAAAATTGTTAAAGAAAATGGCACTGCTTTAATTAATACTGCTATTAATGAAGTTGTTTTACATGCTGGACATGTAGCTCATATGATTGATTTTGAAGTGTATATAAATAATGAATTTGCTTTTTCTCAACGTTCAGATGGATTAATTATTTCTACTCCTACGGGATCTACTGGATATTCGTTATCAGCAGGAGGTCCTATTCTTGTTTCTTCACTAGAAGCTATGGTATTAATTCCGATGTTTCCGCATACTTTATCATCTCGCCCATTAGTTATTAATAGTACTAGTATTGTTTATTTAAAATTTAAAAAACATATACATTCTGAATTAAAAATTAGTTGCGATAGTCAAGTGATATTACCATTAAACAGTAAGGATAATATTTTTGTAAAAAAGAGTAAGAAATTTTTATGTTTGTTACATCCTAAAAATTATAATTATTTTAATGTTTTAAGTTCGAAGTTAAATTGGTCTAAAAGATTCTAATTTATTTCGTGAATTTCCAATTTAATGTTTTTATGTTTTTGTAATTTTTTTAAACTTTTGGAGCTGGCGGGATTCGAACCCGCGTCCAAAATTTTTACGACTTCAGATACTACATGCTTAGTCTATTATCTTTTCTTATCTATCGATGTATAGACTCATTATAGATATATATTTTGAAGTTTTTATTTAGCAACAAAAAATCTTTCAAAATAGATTTGAGTTGCGATCTCTTTAGATTAACCTTCTATATAAATTAAACATTAAGAGAATATGTTTAAAAGAAGGGCTTTATTCAGATTATTAAGCTGCTAAAGCGTATTGATTTTGTTTTGCTACTATTTTTTATGGTTTTTTAACGAGGCAAACCATCCTCGGCATGCACATCAGTTTTCAATAATTTTGTCAAATCCAATATCAGCCCCTCACGTCACATTATACATTATATATAACAAAATAGTCTACAATATATTAAAAATTTTTATTAAAATTGTATTAATTGAATTATATGGCAAGTATAATGTTTAGTAAAATAAAAGGAGTAATAAAACTTATATGAATGATATTATAAAAAAAATTCAAAACCAAATACAAAATAATCCAATTATAATTTATATGAAAGGATCTCCTGATGCTCCTAGTTGTGGATTTTCTGCTCAGGCAGTGCACGCTATTTCTTCGTGTGGCAAAAAATTTGCATATATAGATGTTCTCAAAAATCCAGATATTAGATTAGAGTTACCAAAATATGCTAATTGGCCAACATTTCCTCAGTTATGGGTAAATGGAGAATTAATTGGTGGATGTAACATCATTTTAGAATTATTTCAGAAGGGAGAGTTAAAAAAAACAATTTCTATATGCGATAAATTAAATAGTTAAAAAAACTTTAAAAACATATAGAAATAGATGTAAAATTTTATTGATGTTATAATATTAAAATTATTTATAATTTTATTGTTCGTGTATCATTGGGTGGCCATCCGCCCAATGTTTTCCAGCGATTAACAATTTTACAAAATAAGTTTGCTGTTTGTTGTGTGTCATATAGAGCTGAATGTGCCTGATTGTTATCAAAAGTTAACCCAATAGCTTTGCATGCTCTTGCTAAAACAGTTTGTCCTACTGCTAATCCACTCAAAGTTGCTGTATCAAAAATAACGAACGAATGAAATGGATTGTTTTTAATTTTAGTTCTAGTGATGGCAGCTGTTAAAAAATTATAATCAAAAATAGCATTATGTGCTACTATTATACTTTTAGTACAATTATTAGATTTTATTCCCTTGTGAATTAAATTGAATATAGAATATAATGCTTCATATTCACTAATTGCTCTACGTAATGGACTGAATGGATCAATACCATGAAATTCAATTGCTTTTTTATCAATTCTTGATCCTTTAAAGGGTTGAATATGAAAATGCAATAAATGCTCTTTTTCGAGTAATCCAAATTCATTCATTTTTAATGTGATGATAGCTATTTCTAGTATAGCATCAGTTTCTGGATTGAATCCGGCAGTTTCAATGTCTATTACTACAGGATAAAATGTTCGAAATCGTTTTCGTAAAGAATTATTTATTTTACTATAACACATTTAAATTCTCGTTTAATATACAAATATTATTGATATGTATTTCACATGTTCAGAAATACAATTTAATTTTACTATAAATCAAATAGAATTTAAATGCTTATATTTATAGTATTAATTAATAGTTTTATTTAATATGTGAAAAGAGATATTTTTATTTGATAGAATAATAATGTTTAATTTATAATAGAGGTTATATATTATGACTTATGTATTACCATCTTTACCATATTCATATAATAGTTTAGAGCCATTTTTTGATGAGAAAACAATGATAATTCATCATACTAGGCATCATCAAGCATATATAAATAATACTAATAGTATTTTAAATGGAACTCATTATGAAAATTTATTGATTGAAGAGTTGATTTCTAAATTAAACATATTGTCTATAGAAAATAAATTAGCACTTCAAAATAATGCAGGTGGTCATATTAATCATAGTTTATTTTGGAAATGGTTAAAATTAAATACAATTTTAAAAGATGATTTTAAAATTATTCTTGAAAAAAATTTTAAATCAGTAGATTTTTTTAAGAAGCAATTTGAAAAGATAGCATTAAGTCATTTTGGTTCTGGTTGGATTTGGTTAATTAAAAAATATGATAATACTTTACGCATTGTTACTACAGTTAATCAAAATACTCCTTTAATGGGAAAAGAAATATCGGGTATTTCAGGTATTCCTATTTTGGGTTTAGATTTATGGGAACATGCATATTATTTAAAATATAAAAATAATCGTTCGGATTATGTTAATGCTTTTTGGAATGTAGTTAATTGGGATGAAGTTAGTTATCGTTTTTTTAATATATCAAATATGTAATATGTAATCTTTTTAATATTAATTTTATATATCAGAAAATCTTAAATAGTACTCATATAAATTAGTCTTTGATAAAAAAATAATTAGGACAATGTTTGAAAGAAATTAAATTAATAGTAGGTTTAGCAAATCCGATTAAAAAATATAATGATACTCGTCATAATGTTGGTTCTTGGCTAGTTAACAGTTTAGTTACACAACAAAATAAAAAATTAAAAAAAAATAACAAATTTTTAGGTTATTCTACAGAAATTAATATTTTGTCTAAAAATATTCATGTATTAGTTCCGGATACATTTATGAATTTAAGTGGAATATCAGTTTTAGCTATATCAAATTTTTATAACATTAAGTTACACGAAATATTGGTAGTACATGATGAATTAGATTTAAAACCAGGAAATGTCAAGTTTAGATTGAGATCTAGTCACAATGGACACAATGGAATTAGAAACGTTCTTGCTGTGTTAGGAACTAACATAAAATTTTTGAGAATTCAAATTGGAATAGGACGTCCAATTAATAGCGGATACAAAATATCTAAGTTTGTATTATCTAAACCTAATGTTTCTGAGAAATTATTAATTAATAGAGCTATTTTATGTGCAATTCGTGTCATTTATGATTCGATAAATCAACGCAATGTTATTATGACTGAAAGTTCGTTGAATTCTATGTTAGATCATTACATGAATAGTTGTGTAATTCATCATAATTAATGAGTATAGAAACAATAAGTTTTTATGAGGTATAATATATTATTATGGGTTTTAAATGTGGTTTTGTTGGTTTACCTAATGTAGGAAAGTCTACTCTTTTTAATTATTTAACTAAATTAAATATTCCTGCAGATAATTATCCGTTTTGTACTATTAAGTCTAATGTTGGCATAGTTCCTGTTTTGGATAATCGCCTTAATAAAATAGCTCAAGTAGTTTGTTCTAATAAAATTATTCCAGCAACTATAGAGTTAGTAGATATTGCTGGATTAGTAAAAGGCGCTTATAAAGGTGAAGGATTAGGTAATCAATTTTTAGATCATATTAGAGACACAAATGTAATTATGCATATAGTGCGTTGTTTCGAGAATAGATATGTTACCCATATCTATGGTTCAGTAGATCCAGTGCGGGATGTACAAATTATAAATCTTGAGTTAATACTATCAGATATAGAAGTATGTAAAAATAGAATGTGCAAGCTTGAAATAAACAAGTTATCTCATAATAAACAAGTTAACAAGGAGTTATTAATATTAAAAAAATGCGTGTACCATTTAGAAAAAAGTAAAAGTTTGCGATCATTAAATTTAACTGAAGAAGAAATTTTTGTAATTAATTATTTAAGATTAATTACATTAAAACCTGTAGTGTATATTTTTAATATAAGTATAGATCAATCTAGAAATTTATATAAACGGGAAATTTTTGATATAATTAAAAATGAACATAATGCTAAAACAGTAAATGTTTGTTTAGATTTAATGCAAAGTAGCAAAAATGACGTTAGTGCATACGATCATCTTTCTTTAAAATATAAACAATTATTTAATAAAATGTTAAAAAATGTAATTTGGGCAGGTTTTAATGCTTTAAATTTAATTACTTTTTTTACTGCTGGCAAAAAAGAAGTTCATGCATGGACTACAACTAATAATTTGTTCATTTTTCAGTCTGTAAAATGTATTCATACAGATCTTAGTAAGGGATTCATTCGAGCTCAAGTGATTTCTTATGATGATTTTATTAAATATAAAGGAGAAAAGCGATCTAAAGAGTTAGGGAAAATTAGAATAGAAGGAAAAAGATATGTTATTTGTGATGGAGATATAATTCATGTTTTGTATAATGTATAGAAATTGTTTTTAATTTAAAATAATTTCTATTTTTTATAAAAATAATTTATATAGAGAGAGCGTTTTCTCTCTATAGGTTTAGATTATTTTTCTAGTAAAAATTTTTTGAGTTTTGAAAAATCTGGCCTTATATTATGAGAAAGTAGTGGTAGTTTTATTTGATTGCGTAGTTTTGATGGTAAAAATAATGTTATTTGTAATATTTTTTCGATAGTTTTTTTGAATTTTGCAGGATGTGCAGTACCTAAAAATAAACCAAATTCATTTTGTTTAAGTTTGTTTTTTAATGTGTAGTATGCTACAGCTGCATGAGGTTCTGAAACGTATCCTAAAAACGCTAGTTTTTTTAAACTTTTTTTTGTTAAGATATCGGATACACTTCCGTATTTTAGTGTTTTTAATGACCAAAATTTTCTTTTAAATAATTCTTCTACTCGTGGCCAATTATTCGGTTGACTAATGTCCATAGCATTAGAAATAGTAGATACAGTATTGTTAGGTTTCCAGAATCCAGTTTTAAGAAATCTCGGAACTGTATCGTTTGAATTTGTAGATGCAATGAATGATTTGATAGGTAAACCTAACGCTTTTGCTAAGAGTCCTGCAGTTAAATTTCCAAAATTACCACATGGTACAGATATTACTAAATTTTTTTGTTGTTTTTTTGTAAGTAAAGCAAACGCTTCAAAATAATAACAAATTTGCGCTAATAATCGGCTGATATTTATAGAATTTGCTGAGTTTAGTCCTGTTTCTATTCTGAGTTGATCATCGTTAAAAGCTTGCTTAACTAATTTTTGACATTCATCAAAACTTCCATTAACAGCAATAGTGATTATGTTTTCACCTAATGTACAAAACAATTTTTCTTGTAATTCGCTAATTTTTCCTTTGGGATATAAGATTATCACTCTAACATTTTTCATCTTAAAAAATGCATGAGCTACTGCAGCTCCTGTATCTCCTGACGTAGCTGTTAAGATAGTAATAGTATCATTTTTGTCATGATTTAAGAATGATAATATTTGAGCCATGAATCTTGCACCAAAGTCTTTAAAAGCTAAGGTAGGTCCATGAAATAGTTCAAAGCAGGCAATGTTTTTGGATATAGATACTATTTTGGGAGTAGTAAATGAGAACGCGTTTTTAATCCGTTTAGTTAATTCAGAGTAATGAATTTCATCTCCTATAAACATGGATAAAATTTTGCTGCTTCGAGTTAAAAAATCCATTTTTAATAATTTATATAATTGTTCTTTTGTAAGAATAGGTAGTTCTTTAGGAAAAAAAAGACCTTGGTTTTTTCCTAAACCGAGTTTTACAGCTTTTGAAAAATTTACTTGATCTTGTTTTTTTTTTAAATTATATAATTTCATTTATAGTCCTATTTTTCGCGCACCAATTGTATCTATTTTACAAATGTGTACGAATCCTCGGTCATTTGTGAGATAATAATTAGTTAGCCATGTGGCTATTTTTTTAGCAGTAAGAAGATTGTCAGAAACAGCAAAAATAGCAGGTCCAGATCCAGAAATTCCGCATGCAATAGCTCCCATATCTATAATAATTTGCTTTGTTTTTAGAAAATAAGGAAGTAATTTAATTCTATATGGTTCAGCAATAATGTCGTGCATAAACATTGAAGCTAATTTTGATTGATGGGTATATGTAGCGTGAATAAATCCAGCTAAATTTTGGCTATGTTGTATACAAACTTTTTTACTATATTGTAATGGTAATAAAGTTCTTGCTTGTTCGGTTGATATAGAAATTCCTGGCCATGCGATAACCCACAACCAATTTTTAAAAATTGATATTTTTTGACATACAATATCATTTTTGTTGATGATAAGTTGCATACCTCCTAGATATGAAGGCGCAACGTTATCATAATGTACACTGCCTGAAATTTTTCCTTCTAATTTTCCCATTAATTTTAATAGTTCGAAATTATTTATAGGTTTATTAAAAAATGTATTTATAGCTACAACTGTAGCTACAATAGAGCAAGCACTAGAACCTAAGCCTGACCCGATAGGCATGTTTTTTTCAAGAGTTATTGATACAGGTAGATTTTTTTTTAATATTTTACAAAAATATGTCCAACATTTTTTGACTATGTTTTTGTTAATATCTTTAGGAAGTTGGTTCGAAAATGTGCCTGTGCTAGTTAAACTAAATTGTTTGGAAGAAGTAATAGTTATGACATCACCTAATAAAGAATTGTCTATTGGTGAGATTGCGGCCCCTAAAACATCAAATCCTACTCCAACATTTCCAATTGATGCAGGAGCATAAATTTTTATCATTATTTTTATTTCCTATGTGTCATAACAAGATGCGTAATACATCTGAAAATATTCCAGAAGCAGTTACATTATTTCCAGCTCCGTAACCTCTCAGTACTAATGGAATTGGTTGATAGTATTTACTATAGAATGCTAGTGCATTTTCTCCATTTTTGATATTGTATAGTGGATCGTTATGATCTACTTCGTCTATTTTAACTTGGCAATTTCCTTTTTGATTGATTATTCCAACAAATCTGAGACGTTTTCCTAATTTTCGCGCTTTTTTAACTCGATTACAAAATATTTGGTCGAGTTCTTTCAGTTTAGTTATAAAATCAGTTGTATTAGAAATGTTGTTAAATTCTTTAGGTAATAGAGGTTCTATTTTAATATCTTTTAATTCTAACTTATATCCTACTTCTCTAGCCAATATTAACAATTTTCGAGCTACGTCTATTCCAGATAAATCGTCTTTTGGATTTGGTTCAGTGAATCCTAGACTTTGTGCTTGTTTTGTTGCTTCAGATAAAGATATATTATCTTCTAATTTTCCAAAAATAAATGACAAAGATCCTGATAGAATTCCTTTAAAGTGTATTAATGTGTCTCCTGTACGTAGTAAGTTTTTTAAATTTTCTATTACAGGTAGTCCTGCCCCAACATTAGTTTCGTAGAAAAATTTCTTTTTTTCTTTTTGCGCAGCTAATCGTATGTCTTCATAATATTTCCAATTTGTAGTATTTGCTTTTTTATTAGGGGTAACAATGTGAAAACCACAATTAATAAAGGATATATACTGGTTAGCTATATTTTTGTCGGATGTACAATCGACAATTATTGGATTTATTAGATAGTAGTTTTGAATTGAGTTTAGAAGATGTTTAAAATTAAATGATTTTTTAGATAAATTTAAATCTCGTTTCCAATTTTTTGGGTTAATTCCGTCTAAATTTAAAATAAAATTTTTAGAATTAGCAATGCCACAAATTTTTAGATCTATATTTTTAGATTTTAGCCAGTTTTTTTGTTCTATTATTTGTTTTAAAAATGTTTGTCCTACTCGTCCTATTCCAATTAAGAATATTTCAGCAGTGCAATTTTTGTTAAATATTCCTTTATGTAGTGCTCTAACTCCTAATATACCGTCATCATGTTTAACGACAATAGAAATAGAGTTTTTTGATGCTCCCTTAGAAATAGCAAGTGTATTGATATTAACATGTTTCAGAATTGAGAAAACTTTTTCAGTAATTTTAGTATTGTTTAATATGTCTGAACTGATAACAGAAATTAGAGTTAGTTTTTTTTCTACTTTAATTGGTTTTAATAACTTATGTTTTAATTCTAGGTATAGTGCTTTATGTAATACATGTAAAGCTGTATTGGTCATTGTTTTTAATATACAAAAGCTAATTGTATTTTGCGAAGATGTTTGAATAGTTAAAATTATCCAAATTTTAGATAATGACATACAAGAAAATATTTTAGGGATAATTGTTTCTATATTTTTAGAGTATAAACATGAAATTGAAAACATGTGAACATTCTCAAGGTATGTAACACCTGTTATCAAGTTTTTATTTTTGACATGATTACAACTGATTTTAGTACCAATGGAAGATGGATTGTGAGTATTTTTTATTGTACATGGAATTTTAAACTTTTGTATAGGATAAATAGTGTTAGGATGTAGAATTTTTGCTCCAAGATAAGATAATTCTATTGCTTCTCGATAAGACAATGATGTTAATAGTTTAGCATCAGACACTAATTTAGGATCACATGTATATACTCCATTGACATCTGTCCAGATTTCGCACATAGTACTATTTAGACAAACAGATAGAATAGTTGCCGAATAATCTGAACCATTTCGTCCTAATGTTACTAATTCTCCTTGTTTATTTCCAGCTGTAAAGCCTGGCATAAGAATAATGTGATGTTTTGGTATTTTCATAGAAAGAATGCGGAATTTAGATATTTTTATATTAACAGTAGCATTGAGATAGGTATCTTCTTTAGTTAACAGTTTTTTTACGGGATCGATTATTGTAGTATTATAACCTCTCGATATTAAAATTGAGTTCATGATAGAAATAGACAAATATTCTCCTGAACTAATTATTTTTGCTCGAATTTTGTCAGGGCATTGTCGTAATAAATTTATTCCTTGAAGCAGGTTTTTTAATTCTAGTAGTTTGTTTTCAATATTATTTTTAATTTTTTCGTATAATAGTTTTTGTTCTACTTGATAAATATCATTAATTAATTTTAAAAAATTTTTTTCTATTTTTTGAACAATTGGTATTATATTTTTATTATTTATGGTTTGATTAATAGCTATTTCCAATAAATTAGTGGTGTTACCAGGCGCTGATAATACAATAGCAATTTGTTCGTTATTTAAATTATTTTCAATAATAGTTGCTACATGAAAAAATAGTTCTGAATTTGAAAGCGAAGTACCGCCAAATTTTAGTATTTTCATATCTATTATAATTCCTGAATTTATATCAAAAAAGCTCACACTAATTAAAGTGCGAGCTTTTGACACCTTGTTTAATTTAGCTCGGACTATTCTTGATAGTATTTTAATATATGATTATGAGCTTATAGATACTAAGTTTTTTTATGTTTCAAACATTAGTTATTTTTGTATAAGTTAATATTTTTAATTGTTTACATCGTTAATATTATGCTGATAATTAGTTATTAATTTGAATATAATTGTGTTGTTTAAAATATATTATCATATCTTTATAAAAAATATTTTTATTTAATTAAAAATTCAAGAATATTATTGAGTATTAAAACTACTATTATACATTAGTAATATTATACATGTTTTTATAATTGAAATTTATGTATATGTAGCAATTTTTTTAAATAAAAAACAATAAAAAAATGATATTAAAGTAATTTAATTATAAAAATTTTGTTAGGAATGATTCAAATAATTTAAATTGGTAATAATTGAAGTAAAAATAAATATATTAAATGATGTTTAATGCATTTTTGTTTGAAGTGTTGTAAGAGTTTTTTATTTATGTTTTTTAAAACTATTTTGTATAAGTTTTTTTATAGCTTATGTAAGTTAGAGTTATTATAAATAATTATGGTATAAACAAAATTTAGTTTTTTAACTAACAAAAAAGTGAAACGGGGAATAGTTTCCCGTTCACTAAATTAAACAATATTGTTACCTCTATCCTAATATTTGTTTTTCGCGAATTTCAGATAATGTTTTACAGTCTATGCAAAGATTAGCAGTTGGTCTTGCTTCTAATCGTTTAATACCAATTTCGATTCCACAAGATTCGCAATATCCAAAATCTTTGTTTTCAACTTTTTTTAGAGTTTTTTCAATTTTTTCTATTAACTTTCGTTCTCGGTCACGATGACGTAACTCAAAACTAAATTCTTCTTCTTGTACCGCTCGATCAATAGGATCGGGATAATTTGTCGCTTTATCTTGTATATTTAATCTTGTTTGAGAAATATCGTTTCTCAATTGATTTTTCCAAGCAATTAGTATTTTTTTAAAATGATCAATTTGTTTTGTATTCATGTATTTCTCATTTTTCTTGTTTTTATAAGGTTGAACGCCTGCCATAAATAGTATACTTAATGATGATTGTTTTTTATTTTTTTCTTTTTGCATGATGTTTATATCTCTTTTTGATTTAATTATATTAAATTTTTGGTTCTTTTCTTATTTATAAGTATGTTGTAATAATTTATATATTTTATAATATTAAAATAAAGGGTTATTTTTTTTTTAAATTATTAATTGTTAGATTTAAGTTACAAATGATTTTTATGTACTTTCTATTTTTTTAAATTTTTGGTAACATCACTTATGTATGTGTATTGATAATTTAAAGATAATAAAAATTTTAAAAATGTGTACTAATTAATAAGTAGTTGGTGTTTGTTTAATTTTAATATTAGTTTTTAATAAAAATTTTTGTTTATTTTATCATAAATATTAAAATTAATTAGAGTTCTTACTTGAGTTTAAAATAAAATATGTATAAAGAATGTTTTAAAATTGCCTTAGGAATCGAATATAATGGAAGTAATTATCATGGATGGCAATATCAGAAATTTGCTTCTAGTGTTCAGGAGAAAGTTGAGTTAGCGTTATCTATTATTGCTAATCATCCTGTCAGAGTTACGTGTGCAGGAAGAACAGATGCTGGAGTTCATAGCACTGGACAAGTAGTACATTTTTGTACTAGTTCGATAAGAAATGATCAGGCTTGGATTTTGGGTACAAACCGTTATTTACCTAAAGATATTTCTGTGATATGGAAACGTGATGTTCCTATGCATTTTCACGCTCGTTATAGTGCTTTGTCGCGTCGATATCGTTATATCTTATATAATAATAGTTGTCGATCATCAATTTTTTATCAGGGTTTAAAGTTTTATCATAGAATATTAAATGTTGAGAAAATGAATCAAGCTGCTCAGTATTTGTTAGGAGAACATGATTTTACTACATTTAGATCCAGTCATTGTCAGTCCAAGACACCTTTTCGAAAAATTTTATATGTTAATGTATTTTGTATAAATTGTTTAATAATAATAGATATTGTTGCTAATTCGTTTTTATATCATATGGTTCGAAATATTGTTGGTTGTCTTATTGAAATAGGTATTTCTAAAAAAAAAGTTACTTGGATAAGAGATATTTTAAAATTCAAGAATAGAACATCATCTACTAAAATAGTAGAATCTAATGGATTGTATTTAGTTCAAGTGCAGTATTCTTCTTTATTTAAATTACCAATATGTCCTGTGGGTCCATTTTTCGTATGAAATGTTTCTGTGGTTAAGTTTATTTTAAATTAATTTTGTTTTTAACTTTATTCACTTAATTTGTGATATATAATATTATTGATATAAATATTTTGATAGAGCTTTAAATTATACGGAATTATAGATAGAATATTATAAAAACATTTTTAAATAATTATATTATATTCATACTTCAAATATTTTTCTATTTTATATTATGTGCATTTAAAAATAATAAATTAACATATTTTAAGATATAAGGTATAAATGTGTATCCAGTGAATTTAAAATTGAGTATAAAATTTTTGTTTTATTTCTTTTTATACTTTTTGTTAATAATTATTATATATGGAGTATATTTATATTTTAAAATTAATCAAGTGATTCATGGAAAAATATGGAAGTTTCCAATATCAATTTACAGTAGAATTGTTACTTTAGAGCCAGGTAATAATTATAGCAAAAAAGACATTATTGCTATATTAAAAAGTAATCGATATAAACAAGTTAATTTTTTAACTATGCCTGGAGAATTTTTAGTAAAAAGAAATTCTTTGATCTTAATTAGGCGTTCTTTTAATTTTCCAGAAGGTTTTGAAGATAAAATAAGCATAAAATTATTGTTTGATAAAAACAAATTAGTTAGAATTGTACATTTATCTAATAATCGCAATTTTAGCATATTACGTTTAGATCCTCAATTGATAGCTATGATTTATTCGCCAAAAGGCGAAAAACGTTTGTTTGTATCTCAAAAAAATTATCCAAAGGCATTGATTCAAACATTATTAACTATTGAAGATAAATGTTTTTATAATCATTATGGAATAAATTTTTATTCTATGTTTAGAGCCTTTTTCGTTAATTTGATATCTGGTCACAGTATTCAAGGAGGTAGTACATTAACTCAACAATTGGTTAAAAATTTATTTTTAACTAATATACGTTCTTTATGGAGAAAAATTAATGAAATATATATGGCATTGATTTTAGATTTTCAGTATAGTAAAGAAAAAATATTAGAATTATATTTAAATGAGGTTTATTTAGGTCAAGATAAAAATGAACAGATTAGAGGATTTGCTTTAGCAAGTTTATATTATTTTGGACGACCAATTAATGAATTACGATTAGATGAATGTGCTTTATTAGTAGGTATGGTAAAAGGTGCTTCATTATATAATCCATGGAATAATCCAGTTTTAACGTTAAATAGAAGAAATTTAGTACTATATGTATTATTTAAACATAAAGTTATTAATAGAACATTATATGAAAAACTTAAATCAAAACCATTAAATATTCAATCTAGGGGTAATATTATTTGGTTTAGATCAGCATTTGTACAAATTGTAGAAAAAGAATTTCAAAAAAAAGTTGGTTATTATTTTCAAAATTTTTCTGGTATTAAGATTTTTACTACATTAGATTTGATATCTCAAATAGCAGCAGAAAATGCAATTCGACATGGTATTCAACAGTTAAAAAAAAAATATAAATTGCAAGATTTAGAAGCTTCTATGGTTATTATTGATAGATTTAGCGGAGAAATTAGAGGGGTATTAGGAAGTTCAAATCCTAACTTATTAGGATATAATCGCGCTATACAAGCTAAAAGATCAATTGGATCATTATCTAAACCTATTACATATTTAGCTGCACTATCTCAACCGGAGTATTTTCGTTTAAATACTTGGATCCCAGATACGCCTATAAAAATAAAAATGCAAAACGGAAAATTGTGGAAACCTCAAAATAATAATTTTGAGTTTGTTGGTAAGGTCATGCTAATAGATGCGTTAAAAAATTCTATGAACGTTCCTATTGTACATCTTAGTATGAAATTGGGACTAAAAAAAATAGTTCAAACTTGGATTCAGTTAGGATTATCTAGTAATCACATTTTTAAATATCCTTCTATTGCTTTAGGTTCAATTAATTTAACTTCTATGGAAGTAGCTAAGATTTTTCAAGTAATCTCTAGTGGCGGAAATAAAGCTAATATTATTTCAATTAGATCAGTATTGTCAGAAAATAATAAATTAATTTATCATAGTTTTCCTCAATCTAAACAGGTAATATCAGCGCAAGCTTCATATTTAACGTTGTATGCTATGCAGTCGGTAGTGAGCAGTGGTACGGCTAAACATTTAGGTAAATTCTTTAAGAATATGCATTTAGCTGGAAAAACTGGGACAACAAATAATTTAGTAGATAGTTGGTTTGTAGGAATTGATGGCAGGCAGGTAGTAATAGTTTGGATTGGACGTGATAATAATAAAACTACGAAATGTTATGGTTCTACTGGTGCTATGAAAATTTATCATAACTATTTAAAATTGAACAATCCTAAGCCCTTATTGTTAATTCCACCTCGAGATGTTTATTTTTTAAATATAAATAAAAGTGGGGATTTTATGTGTTTCCGTTCTTATTCTAAATATTTTCGTGCGATACCAGTCTGGATTAGAAATCATAATATTTTTTGTACTTAATTTTATGTGATTAGTATTGATTAGAATTTTAGTAAATAAAACAAAATAATATTTTTAAATTTCTAATTAAAAGAAATAAACATTTGAAAATGTGCTTGTAATTGTATTTATAAAATTTATTAGCTTTCTATTTAAAAGTGTTTATTTATTGAATAATATCTAGTTTTTATTTTTAATTATACTTTATAGATTGTATTTAAAATATTATTTTAATGGTATTAGTATTGTGAAATAGCTATTATTTAACGTTTTTTTTTAAAACGTATTTAACGATATTTAATTTTGTTAGTTTAAAAATTTTTTAATTTATTATTTAATTAATAATATAAAATTTAATTAAGAGTTAAAAACTTAAAATTATATATGAATGCTTATGTAGCATAATTTTATTATGTAAAAGTGTTTTTATAGATAAACTATATTTAATTGTGTAAGAATACAATTTAAAATATATTTTTAGATATGAGTGTTTTAATATGATACAGAAATTTTTAAAAAAATTATTTAGCGATCGCAATGATAGAATATTACAAAATATTCAAACGGTTATATCTAAAATTAATAGTATGGAAAAATTTTTCGAAAAACTATCAGATTTAGAATTAAAGAGAAATACCACTCGATTTTGTTACCGTTTAAATAATGGAGAAACATTAGATCAATTGCTACCCGAATCTTTTGCTACTGTGAGAGAAGCAAGTAAACGTGTTTTTGGAATGCGCCATTTTGATGTCCAATTAATTGGAGGAATAATTTTGCATCAAAGATGTATTGCAGAAATGCGTACTGGTGAAGGGAAAACGTTAACAGCAACTTTACCTGCATATTTAAATGCTTTGCAACGTAAGGGTGTTCATATTGTAACTATGAATGATTATTTGGCTAAACGAGATGCCGAAAAAAACAGATTATTATTTAATTTTTTAGGTCTAACTGTAGGAATTAATATTTCTGGATTATCTTCTAAATTAAAGAAGCAAGCATATAATGCAGATATAACTTATGGAACTAATAATGAGTATGGTTTTGATTATCTTCGAGATAACATGGTTTTTTGTCGAGAAGATAAAGTACAAAGGGAATTAAATTATGCGTTGTTAGATGAAGTAGATTCTATTTTGATTGATGAGTCTCGAACACCTTTGGTGATTTCAGGGTCCATTGAAGATGTTTCTGATGTATATATAAAAATTAATGAAATTATTCAGGTTTTGTTCTCTCAAAAACAAGAAGATTCAGATGTCTTTGTTGGTAATGGTCATTTTTATATTGATGAAAAACAACGTCAAGTATTTTTGACAGAACGAGGGTTAGTTAGAACAGAAGAATGGTTAGTCAGTCAAAATTTAATAGATAAAAAAGAATCATTATATTCGTCAAAAAATATAGTTTTAATGCATAATGTTGTTGCTGCTTTACGTGCACATTATTTATTTTTTAAAAATGTTGATTATATAGTTAAAAATAAAAAAGTAATTATTGTTGATGAACATACAGGTAGAACTATGGAAGGACGAAGATGGTCTGATGGTTTGCATCAGGCCATAGAAGCAAAAGAAGGTTTAAAAATACGAAGTGAAAACCAAACATTGGCGTCAATTACTTTTCAGAATTATTTTCGTTTATATAAAAAATTGTCAGGTATGACTGGTACAGCTATAACTGAAGCATTTGAATTTCGTGCTATTTATAATTTAGATACAGTTGTAATTCCTACAAACACTCCTATGATACGAGATGATAAGCCTGATTTAGTATATATGACTGAATTGGAAAAATTTGATGCCATTATAGAAGACATAAAGCAATGTGTTAGCCGTAATCAACCTGTATTAGTAGGTACTATATCTATTCAAAAGTCTGAATTAATTTCTCAAAAATTGTTAAAACTAAATATTAAACATAATGTTCTTAATGCTAAGTTTCACGCTCAAGAGGCTAAGATAATCGCACAAGCAGGGAAGTTAAGAGCAGTAACAATTGCAACTAATATGGCAGGTAGGGGTACTGATATAGTATTAGGAGGAAATTTAGAATTTTTATTAGCACATAATAATGAAAAACATACTGATGAAAAAATGGAAGATGTAATTAAAAAATGGAATATAGAGCATAATTTAGTATTGAAATCTGGTGGTTTGCATATAATAGGTACTGAGAGACATGAATCTCGAAGAATTGATAACCAATTGAGGGGTCGTTCGGGTCGTCAAGGGGATTGTGGTTCTTCTCGTTTTTATTTATCTATGGAAGATTCGTTATTAAGAATTTTTTCGTCTGAACGTATGATTAGCATTATGAGAGTAATAGGAGTTAAAAAGAATGAAGCAATTTCTCATCCTTTTGTTACTAAAGCGATTCTCAATGCTCAGCAAAAAGTGGAATATCGTAATTTTGAATTTCGAAAACAATTATTGGAATATGATAATGTTTCTAATGAACAGAGAAGAGTATTTTATTATCAGCGAAATCAAATAATAAATTCAAAAGATAGCAATATAGGTGACATTATCAAGAATATTTTTTGTGATGTATTTTTAAAAATTGTAAATAAATTTATAAAACAAAAGTTATTAAAACAATCTCAAAAAATTTTAGAATTAGAATCTTGTTTAAGAGATAATTTTAATATAGTATGTTCGATTAGCAAAAAAATTAGAGATAACATTGTTGTGTATAAATCAGATTTATCTAAAATTGTTTTAAAAAAAGTATATCAAAGTTATCAGTGTAAAATTAATAAATATATTTTAAAGGATGTTAGAAAATATGAAAGATTAGTGATTTTGGATACTTTAGATTATTTTTGGAGAGAACATTTAGCTTCTATGGAATATTTACGTCAAGGTATTCATTTAAGAGGTTATGGACAAAAAGATCCTAAGCAAGAATTTAAAAGAGAATCTTTTTTTATGTTTTTAAATATGTTATCCTCGTCAAGGTATGAAATAGTTTCTATTTTGTTAAAAAAAAGTATTTCAAATAATGATTTTTTAAAGATATATAATCATGCTAAGTTAGTTTTTTAAATTATATATATTAGTTGTTAATTGTTATTTTTTATAAATTAATATTATTACATAATAAATATAAAAAATTTATCAATATGTTTTTTAAAATATTTTGATTTTTATATTTTAATTTAGTGTTTAGCAATAATATGATTTAGTTGTATCTAAAATAAGTATCGATATAGTTTAGTACTAAATATATAGTATTTTATTATTTAGATTTAAAATAAAATGTTTTTTTATTTTACTATATTTTTTATTTTCAATATTTTTAGATTTAGTGCATAACTTATAATTTAGATGATTATATTGTTTTATTATTAGTATTTTGTATTTTTTAAATCTTTCTATTTATTCTTAGGTTAAAAAAAATTAATATCAATAAGTAATATTCTATATTATTTCTACAGTAAATTTCAATTCACAAAGGTAAGTTTAATAAACATTTAAGACAAAGTTTACTTTTTTTGGTTCTTTGTTAATTTGTTTATTTGATTTCTAAATGTGATAAATTTTATGACAACGTTATTTTTTTATTAATAAGTAAACAGATATATGTTGTTTAATTTGTATCACTTTAACAATCAATTACATAAAATTTAATATTTTTAGATATATAAATAAAATGATTAGTTAATAGTTTTTAAAGTATATGTATATTATATGTTATATAAGATGTATTTTAGTATTGTAGTATTAATTTTTGGTAATGTCGCGTTAAATTTTTCAAATAAATTAAAAAATGTAGTAATTTTTTTATTAATTATTCTTATAAAGAACAAGTAACATCAGTAGTAAGAATTTTGGGATTTAAATTTTTATCAACAACTATGTGGACACTATTCTAGCATACAGTAATTTAGATTATAAAATAATTTTATATATTTTGGTTGTTAAAGTTATAAAAAGATAATTTTAATAAGAGACAAATAGTATATGCGTATTGAAGAAGATATTAAATTAGGATTCAAAGATGTTTTAATTCGTCCAAAACGTTCGATATTAAAAAGTAGATCTCAGGTTGATTTGACACGTCTTTTTATATTCAAGCATGCACAAAATAAATGGTCTGGAATTCCTCTTATTGCAGCTAATATGGATACTGTTGGAACTTTTAAAATGGCTATAGCATTATCATCATTTGGTATATTGACTGCTATTCATAAGTATTATTCATACTTAGATTGGAAAAAGTTTATTCATACTATCCCAGGCACAGTGGTTAAACATATCATGGTATCAACTGGAATGTTAGATGAAGATTTTGTAAAACTTAAACAAATTTTATCATTATCGTCAAAATTAAAATATATTTGTATAGACGTTGCAAATGGATATTCCGAAAAATTTGTTACTTTTTTAAAAAAAGTTAGGGAATGTTATTGTGATAAAATTATATGTGCTGGAAATGTAGTTACTGGAGAGATGGTAGAAGAATTAATTTTGTCTGGAGCTGATATAGTTAAGGTAGGTATTGGTCCTGGGTCTGTATGTACTACTCGTGCTAAGACTGCTATAGGATATCCTCAACTGTCTGCGGTAATTGAATGTTCAGATGCTGCTCATGGATTAGGTGGTCAAATTATTAGTGATGGAGGATGCGTTGTTTCAGGAGATATTGCCAAAGCCTTTGGAGGTGGAGCAGATTTTGTAATGTTAGGAGGAATGTTAGCTGGTCATAAAGAATGTGAAGGTTTAATTTTTAAAGAAAATAAAAAAAGATATATGATATTTTATGGTATGAGTTCTAAGTTTGCTATGGATCGTCATATTGGTGGTGTTGCTAGATATAAAACTCCTGAAGGAAAAACGGTTAAGGTATTATTTCGTGGTGCTGTATCAGAAACTATAAATAATATTTTAGGAGGATTGCGTTCAACATGTACTTATGTCGGAGCATTTACTTTAAAAGAATTAACTAAAAGGACGACTTTTATAAAGGTTTCGGAACAAGAAAATATTATATTCAATAATCAAGAAGTGTCAAATTGATGTTAAATACAACAAATTTAAATAAATATTTATAGCATCGTGAGATTTCTAAATTAGACATATTTACTAACAAGTTTTTAATTTTTTTTTATTATGATTGTTTTTTAAAACTTGTATTTGTATTTTAATGTTAGCATAAATATTTTACAACGTATAAATTGATATTTTATCATTTTTAATGAATGTAAATTTTAGCTGAAATACTATAGATTAATGTTATTAACATTTTGAATGAAAGTTATTAATGTTAAAATTATTTAATTAAATTTATTAAATTTTGTTTTTTTACAATTATTAATAATTTTTTCAAAAATTTTTATAAAAGTTAACATTTAATATTAATAATTAGAACATTAGAGTATATAAAAATGGGTAAATGTATTTAAGATGATGTAATAAGGAATTTTATATGGCAGAATTTTCATCAAATGATATAGATCCAATTGAAACTGAAGATTGGATACAAGCTATTAAATCAGTTATTCGTGAAGATGGTTTAGAACGTGCTAATTTTATTATTAATACTGTTAAAAAATATGTACCTTATAAAAATAAGGTAGTTTTTAAAAAATGTGCTATAAGTAATTATGTTAATACAATTCCAGTTGAAGAAGAACCGAATTATCCTGGGGATTTGTTTATAGAACAAAAAATACGATCTGTCATTCGATGGAATGCTATAATGATGGTGTTAAGAGCTTCAAAAAAAAATTTAGATTTAGGAGGTCATTTATCTTCTTTTCAGTCAGCAGCGACTATTTACGAGGTGTGTTTTAATCATTTTTTTCATGCTACTAATGAAAATAATGGAGGAGATTTAGTATATTTTCAAGGACATATATCTCCAGGTATTTATTCGCGAGCATTTATTGAAGATAGATTAACTCAAAAACAACTAGATAATTTTAGACAGGAAATTGATGGGATAGGATTATCATCTTATCCTCATCCTAAATTAATGCCAAATTTTTGGCAATTTCCAACAGTATCTATGGGATTAGGACCAATATGTGCTATTTATCAAGCTAAATTTTTAAAATATTTAGAACATCGAAATTTAAAATGTACTAATAATCAAAAAGTATATGCGTTCTTAGGCGACGGTGAAATGGATGAACCAGAATCTAAAGGAGCTATTTCTATTGCTGCTCGGGAAAAATTAGATAATTTGATATTCATTGTAAATTGTAATTTACAAAGGTTAGATGGTCCAGTAATTGGAAATGGCAAAGTAATTGATGAATTAGAAAGTGTTTTCAAAGGATGTGGTTGGAAAGTAATAAAAGTAATATGGGGTAGTAAATGGGATAGTTTACTTAAAAAAGATGTTAGTGGAAAGTTAATAAAATTAATGAATGAAACATTAGATGGAGACTATCAAACATTTAAGTCAAAAAATGGAGCATATATAAGAAAATATTTTTTTGGAAAATATTTAGAAACACAAGAATTAGTGAAAGATATGTCAGATGATCAAATTTGGAATTTAGATAGAGGAGGGCATGATCCTAAAAAAATTTATGCAGCTCTTTCAAAAGCTAATTCTATTGTTGGAAAACCGGTAATAATATTAATGCATACAGTAAAGGGCTATGGAATGGGAGATATTGCAGAAGGAAAAAATATAGCTCATCAAATTAAAAAAATTGACATAAAGGGTATTACATATATTAAAAATAGGTTTAAAGTTCCTGTTGAAGAGAATGAGTTAAAATATTTACCATATGTATCTTTTGATGCTAATAGTATTGAGTATAAATATCTTCATGCTAGAAGAAAAAAATTAGGGGGATATCTTCCTATTCGTTTATCTAATTTTACTAATTTTTTTACATTACCAAAATTAGATGAATTTAGTACTTTACTAACGGAACAAAAAAAAGAAATTTCAACAACTATAGTTTTTATTCGTATATTAAATATTTTGTTACGAAATAGTTTTATTAAAGATAGAATCGTACCAATAATTGCTGATGAAGCGCGTACATTCGGTATGGAAGGTTTATTTCGAAAAATAGGAATTTATAATTTTATTGGTCAAAAATATACACCTCAAGATAAGGAATTATTAGCTTATTATAAAGAAGATAAAAAAGGACAAATTTTACAGGAAGGTATTAATGAATTAGGTGCTGCTGCGTCATGGTTAGCTGCTGCGACATCGTATAGTACGAATAATTTTCCTATGATTCCATTTTATATTTTTTACTCTATGTTTGGATTTCAAAGAATTGGTGATTTATTTTGGGCTGCTGGTGATCAGCAAGCTAGAGGATTTTTAATAGGAGGAACATCGGGAAAAACTACTTTAAATGGTGAAGGATTACAACATGGTGATGGACATAGTCATATTCAAGCATTAACTATACCTAATTGTATATCATATAATCCTGCGTATGCTTACGAACTTGCTGTTATTGTTCATGATGGATTACAAAGAATGTACGGTCCTAGCCAAGAGAATATTTATTATTATATTACAACAATGAATGAAAATTATGTTATGCCTGGAATTTCTAAAAACATGTATGAAGGAATTTGTAAAGGAATTTATAAGTTAAAACATGTAGGAAAAAAAAATGTTAAGGTTCAGATTATGGGATCTGGATCTATACTTCAATGTGTATGTAGAGCTGCTGAAATTTTATTAGAAGAATATGACATAGGATCGGATGTTTATAGTGTAACATCTTTTACTGAGTTAGCAAGGAATGGTCAAGATTGCGATAGATGGAATTTGTTGCATCCAACTCAAGAAAAAAAAGTACCGTTTGTTACTAAAATAATGAACAAACTACCTGCTATTGCTGTAACTGATTACATGAAGTTATTTTCAGAACAAGTAAGAGCATATATTCCAGCAGTTACTTACCGTGTATTAGGAACTGATGGATTTGGTCGTTCTGATAGTCGCAAAAACTTGCGTAGGTATTTTGAAATTGATGAATATCATATAGTAATCGCTGTTCTTGGAGAATTAGAAAAAATTGGCGATGTTGATAAAAATACTATTGTTAATGCGATAAGTAAGTTTAAAATTGATATCAATAAGGTCAATCCGAGATTAGCGTAGGAGAATAAACATGGATAAGCAAGTAGTAATGCCTGATATTGGAACTGATTTAGTCGAAGTAATTGAAATTTTAGTAAAAATTGGTGATCAAGTAAAAAAAGATGATTCTTTAATTACAGTAGAAGGACAAAAAGCATCAATAGAAATACCAGCATCACATACAGGAACAATAAAAAATATAATAGTACATATTGGTGAAAAAATAACTACTGGTTCTTTAATTGCTATATTAAATGGCATTGACGATAATGTTAAATCAAAAAATGATTCAAGTTCTTATTCATTTAAAAATTCTAAAAATACATCTACTAATTCAAATTTAGGTAATGTCAATAATAATATTAACAATAGAACTATTTTAGTACATGCGACTCCTACTGTGCGTCGTTTAGCTAGAAAATTCGATATTAAATTAGAAAATATTACTGGTACTGGAAGAAAAGGTCGAATATTAAAAGAGGATGTTATTTCATATAAAAACATTTCACTTTTTAATGATATTAAAAAAAGTTTAAAAAAAACAAATGTTAATTATTACAAAGACAATGTCACTTGTGATGATTTTAAAAGTATTGAATTGACTAGAACGCAGATACGATCTAGTAAAAATTTGTTGAAGAGTTGGTTAACTATCCCGCATGTAACGCAATTTGATGAATCAGATATTACTGAATTAGAAAATTTTAGACAAAAATATAATTCTGATTTAAAAGATAAAAGTAAAAAGTTGACTATTTTAATTTTTGTTATAAAAGCAGTTTCTAAAGCATTAGAAATGTTTCCAAAATTCAATGGACGCTTAATTAATAAAGATAATAGGATTGCTATTGTTTTAAACGAACATATTAATATAGGAATTGTAGTAGATACTGACGATGGTCTTTTGGTGCCTGTAATTAATCGTGTGAATAAAAAAAATATTTCTAGTATATCAAATGACTTACGTATTATCTCTGAAAGAGCGCGTTCAAGAAAATTAAATTTTTCGGATATAAAAGAATATGGTAGTTTTACTATATCTAATTTAGGTGGAATAGGAGGAACAAACTTTACACCAATTATTAAGTATCCTGAGCTTGCAATTCTAGGTATTTCTAGAGCATTAATTAAACCTTATTGGAATAGTCATGCATTCATCCCCAAGTTAATGTTACCATTGTCATTATCTTATGATCATCGTGCTATTGATGGAGTAGCAGCAGTGCGTTTCATTACTTTTGTAAAAAAAATGTTAACGGACATTCGTTTTTTAATGATTTAGATATAAATACTTTTTTAAATATTATTAATTATATTTTTGTGATATTAATAACTCTCTTGAGTTTTCTTTTATTTAAAAACATTTATGTATTAAAAATACAATCATATTTGTTGTTTTGAATTTAATAATCTTTATATAGGTAAAAAAATGATAAGTAAAAAAGTTGATACTCAAGTAGTAATTATTGGCTCTGGGCCTTCTGGATATTCTGCTGCATTTCGTTGTTCAGATTTGGGTTTAAACGTTGTGTTGATAGAACAATATTATTCTTTGGGAGGAGTATGCTTGAACGTTGGGTGTATTCCATCTAAATATTTATTACACATTGCTAAAGTTATTAAAGATGTTAAGAAATTATCTAGAATAGGAATAAGTTTTGAAAAATTAGATATTAATTTAAAAGAAATTCAATGTAATCAAAAAAAAATAATTGAAAGTTTTAGTTCTGGAATTAGTAATTTAGCACGAAAACGGAATGTAAGAATTATTTTTGGATATGCAAAATTTTTAGATGCTAATAGTATTTTTGTTCAAGGCGAACATGACAGTTATGTTGTTTCTTTTAATAAAATAGTGATAGCTACAGGTTCTTTATCTAAAAAATTATCTTATATTCCTTATGATGACATCAGAATTTGGAATTCTAGTTTTGCTGTTTCTATTCCGAGTATTCCTAAAAAATTATTGATTATTGGTGGAGGTATTATTGGTTTAGAGATGGCAACTATATATAGTGCATTAGGGTCTAACGTAGATATAATAGATAATTCGCACGATATATTACCACATCTAGATAGAGATGTGATTGACATTTTTAAGCGTTCAGTTAATCATGATTATAACATTTTTTTTAATTCTAATGTAATTAAAATTGTTCAAGAAAAGAATGGTTTATTAGTACACATTGCTGAAAATGATAACAAAAATAAACGTTTCGAATTATATGATATAATTTTAGTGGCTATAGGACGTGTTCCTAATACGGATATGTTAGACATTTCAAAGGTAGGATTAAAAACAGATAATAATGGATTTATTAAAGTTAATGAACAATTTTGCACTAATATTCCAAATATTTATGCTATTGGAGATGTAATTGGACAACCGATGTTGGCTCATAAAGGAACACATGAAGGACATATAGTAGCTGAAGTTATATCCGGAAAAAAACATTATTTTAATCCGTTTGTTATTCCATGTGTGTCATATACTGAGCCTGAAATTGCTTGGGTAGGTATAACTGAAAATGAAGCTAGAAAAAATAATATAAATTATGAAGTGTCTTCAGTTCTTTGGAATACATTAGGACGGGCAGTATCTTCGCAATGTTCAGAAGGTGTAACTAAACTAATTTTTGATAAAAAAACTAATAAAATTATTGGTGGATGTATAGTTGGTTCGAATGCAGGTGAGTTATTAGGAGAAATTTCTTTAGCTATTGAAATGGGATGCGATGCTGAAGATTTAGCACTAACAATACATGCTCATCCTACTTTATATGAATCTATTAATTTATCTGCGCAAATTTTTCAAGGCACAATTACCGATTTAATTAATAAAAAAATTAAAAAATAGTATTAATTGTGTTATATAATATATGGTGCTCAAGAATTTTTTTACGAATTTAAATCATTTTTTATAAGAATTTAGCAGCGATTATTGTTATCGAATAGAATATTTTTGGTATTTTTAAATAATGTTTGTAATACATTTATAGTTACTAATGAAGAGTTTTTAGATGCTAAATTTATAAAATATTTAAAATTGTCAGCAGCGTTGATATCCGAAGAATCGGATATTGAT
The DNA here is from genome assembly GCF_000007725.1 of Buchnera aphidicola str. Bp (Baizongia pistaciae). Lineage (NCBI taxonomy): Bacteria > Pseudomonadati > Pseudomonadota > Gammaproteobacteria > Enterobacterales > Erwiniaceae > Buchnera > Buchnera aphidicola. The sequence continues at coordinate 224,890 of NC_004545.1, forward strand.
TTAATTATCAAAATAGGTATGTTAAATTGATAACACACATGAGCTATTGCTGCGGCTTCCATATCTACAGCGATAGCTTTTGGGAATCGTTTTTTTAATAAAGATTTTTTTTCGCATGTATCTATAAATATATCTCCGCTAATCATTAGCTTTTTTTGGTATTTTATTTTGTTTTCAAATAAATATTTTTCAGTTAATTTAAGCATAAGTGTATTACTCAAAAATGTTTTTGGACAATTTTTAATTTGTCCAATGCTATACCCAAATGCAGTAAGATTAACATCGTGATAACAAACATTTGTAGGAATAATGATAGATCCTGGTTTTAAGTTTTTATTTAAACTTCCAGCAGAACCTATATTAATGATAAACTTTACTTTATATTTTTGTAATAATAGTGCGCATGTTATCCCAGAAAAAACTTTTCCGACACCTGATTTAGCTAAAACTACGTGTATATTATGTATATTTCCAATATAGAAAGTAATATTAGATATTTTATTTATTTTATAATTTTTTAGTTTGTTAAACAAAATTTGTACTTCTTGCTGTAACGCTGCGATTATTCCAATTCTGTAGTTTTTTTTAATTTCTTTTTTCATATTTTATATTAAGAACGATTAATGAAATTGAATTTTATTTAGATGCTAAATGAAGATCCGCACCCGCAAGTATGTTTTGCTTTTGGATTTAGTATAATAAATTTTGATCCTTCTAAATTTTCTATATAATCTATTTGACCTCCCCGAAGATATTGTAAACTTATAGGGTCAATGATTATTATATTATTGAATATATTAACTATAGTATCATTTTTATTTTTATTTTTATCAAATTTAAATTTATATTGAAAACCACTACACCCGCCTCCTGCGATATAAACTCTAAACTTTAAATTAGGAATGTTTTTTTCACTAATAATAGTTTTTATTTTTTTTATTGCTGATTTCGAAAATGATAAGGGAAATTTAGATATATTATTTTTCATAGTATTTTATTTCAGTGATATAAATATTGTATTATTTAAACGTTTTAAAATTTTAAATATAATATATAATATATAATATATAATTATTTTTTTAAAGACCGAGCGTTATTTGTGTTTTTTTCTTAGAAACGCAGGTATATCTAAATAATTCATTTCTTTGTTAGTGATTCCTTGCTGATTAAATGTGTCATATATGTGTTGTTTAGGATTATTGTATTTAGGAGATTCTTTTGTTTGCAAGTTTTCTAAGTTTTTTGGAACATGTTTAGATGTATGATTTTCTGTATTGTTATTGTGTTTAATGTCATTATATGTCCCAATTCCTGTAGCTACTATTGTAACACGAAGTGAATCGTTCATATTTGTATCTAGCGATGTTCCGATAACTACTGTTGCATTATCTGAAGAAAATGAACGAATAGTATTTCCGATTGTTTCAAATTCGTCTAATTTCATATTTAATCCTGAAGTAATATTTACTAAAACACCTTTAGCACCAGATAAATTAATATCTTCTAGTAAAGGACTAGATATTGCTATTTTAGATGCTTCTTTAGCTCGTTCATCTCCTGAAGCTATACCTGTACCCATCATAGCATAACCCATTTCTGACATAACTGTCCGTACATCAGCGAAATCTACATTCATTAAGCCCGGTTTAGTAATTAATTCTGCTATTCCTTGAACCGCTCCCTTTAGGACGTTATTAGCTGTATTAAAAGCATCTAACAGGGAAATTCCTTTAGAAAGTACTTTTATCAATTTATCATTTGGAATTATGATCAGTGAATCAACATATTTTGATAATTCAGAAACACCTTGTTCAGCAGATATCATTCTTTTTTTTCCTTCAAAATTAAATGGTTTTGTAACTACTGCAACTGTTAAAATTCCTAATTTTTTTGAAATTTTAGCAATAATAGGTGCTGCGCCTGTTCCTGTACCTCCCCCCATACCTGATGCAATAAATACCATATCAGCATCTTTTAAAATAGATTTTAAATTATCTGAATCCTCTTCAGCTGCACGCCGTCCTATTTCGGGATTAGCTCCTGCTCCTAATCCTTTAGTTATATCACTTCCGATTTGTATAGTTTGTTCCACTTCAATTTTTCGTAATGCTTGGGCGTCTGTATTAATAGCAAAAAATTCTACTCCTTCAATATGTTCTTGTACCATGTATTCTACTGCATTACCTCCTCCTCCTCCTATCCCAATGACTTTTATTATCGCATTATTATTTAATTCTACAGGTTCAAACATAGTTTTTATCCATATTTAGTTTAATGTGTATCTTAAAATTCTTTTTTTATCCAATTGTTGATGTATTGCAACCATTTTTTAAAAAAATTATAAGAATTTTTGTTGCGGTGTGAGTAAAAATATTTTTTTCCAAAATATAATAATCCAATTACAGTAGATAAACTTCCTGTTTGAGTATTATTAGTTAGTTTAGCAGTATTTATGTTATTTTTTTTAGGACATCCAATTCTAACAGGTATATTAAAAACTTTTTCTGCACAATTTTTAAAAAGTTTTATATTAGATGCTCCTCCTGTTAATACTATACCAGCTCCTAGTTTATGAATGCGTCCTGATTTTTTTAACTTTTTTTGTGTATTTTTTATTTCTTCATTAATTAATGTTAATAGCTCTATATATCTAGACTCGATAACTTCAGTTAATTTATCTTTGTGAAATGTTTGAATAATCGTATTATCTTCATTTACTATTTTAATTTCTTCTTCTGTAATATCAGAAGATTGCATAGCATATCCATATTTAATTTTTATTTTTTCAGCGTACATGAATGGTATGTTAAACACATATGAAATATCATTCGTAACGGTATTTCCAGCATACGGAATTACGCAACTATGTTTAAGTGTTCCATTAGTATAAATTGCAATATCTGTAGTTCCACCACCTATGTCTACTATGCAAACTCCGAGATTTCGTTCATCTGTTGTTAACACTGATTCGCTAGATGCTAATCCAGAAAAAACTGAGTAATCAACTCTTATCCCGCAGGATTCTACAGCTTTAATAATATTTTTTTTTATTGAAGAATGACATGTAATTAAATGAACTATAGCTTGCATACGTATACCGGATAATCCAATGGGATTTTTAATTCCTGTACGCTCATCAATTGAGTATTCTTGAGGAATAATATGCAATATTTTATGTTCATTACGTATACGTACAGATTTTGCAGTATGTATTACGTTTTCTATATCATTTTTTGTTATTTCTTCTTGTAGTATTGGAATTATTCCTATTTCGTTTTGACAATTTATATATTTATTTGATAAGGCTAAGTAAATAGAAGTAATATTACAATTAGCCATAGTTTCAGCTTGATTAATGACTTTTTTTATGCATTCTACAATAGATTTTAGATCATTAATTATACCTCGGTCTATTCCTATTGATTTACTGAGTCCTATACCTATAATATTAATAGTATCATCTTCTAAAATTTCTCCTACTGAAATAGTGGTTTTAGTAGTTCCAATTTCTAACCCAACAATCAATTTTTTTTTTAGTACTTTAATCATAATTCTTTGCCTATAGATTAAAATTATTTGTTATTACTATATTTGACAGTACATTTTTTTTAATTAATATATGTATGCAAAAATTTATGTATTAACATATGTACGAAAAATTATAAAAGTGTAACAATATTTAAAAGATTTTTTTAGGTATATAATTATTAATATTAAATTTTTTTAATTTTTTAAAAAAATAATTAAATATTTGGTTATTTTACAATATTTTTTTTTCTTGTTTTTTTTAGGAGCATTAGTTTTATTTTTTGATAGATAATCATGTTAAACTATAAAAGAACAATTGATAAGTGTTTTAAGTTTTTTTATTTTTGTGTATTTTAGTTAATTTATTATTGATAATTTTTGTATATTTTAACAATTAACAATAATGTTTTGAAAATAAATTATTAATTAGCTAGTTCTAAAATTTTTTGTACTAGTATTTGATAAGATATACCTGCTTTTTTTGCCGACATTGGAAATAAGCTATGATCAGTCATCCCAGGACATGTATTTGCTTCTAATAACCAGAATTTATTTTTGTAATCCATTATTACATCAACTCTTCCCCATCCAGTTCCATCTATAATATTCCATGCTGTTAGAGTAATTTTTTTTAGTTCTAATTCTTTTAGTTTATTTAAGCCGCTTGGACAAAAATATGTTGTTCGGTTGGATAAATATTTAGAATTGTAATTGTAAAAGGTATTTTCAGGACATATTCGTATAATTGGAAGTATTTTTTTTCCCAAGATGCTAATTGTATATTCTTCTCCATATATAAATTTTTCAATTAATATTGAATTATCAAATATAAAAGCTGTTTTACATGCTTTATATAAGGTTTCATATGAATATACAATTGTAATACCTATACTCGATCCTTCTTGGTTGGGTTTTACAATTATAGGTAATCCTAAAAGTGAAATATTTTTTTTAAATTTTTGTAAAAATTTTTTATTGAATTCATGTTTATTAATGTGTAAATAAGGAACAACAGGTAAATTAAAACTTTGCCATAATAATTTTGTTTTAAATTTATTAATTGAAATAGCTGAAGGTAACGTTTTACTTCCTGTAAAAGGAATATTTAAATATTTTAGTACGCTTTGTATTGTACCATCTTCTCCATCTCGTCCATGTAAAGCTATAAATGCTTTTGTAAATTTTTGATGAGGTAATTGTGTAATAGGAAAATCTTTGGTGTCTATAGCCACAGCATGAATTCCAGATTTTAAAAGACTATTTAATATATTGTAACCAGATATTAATGATATATTTCTTTCTTGAGATGTTCCACCTAAAAGAACAGCTATTTTTTCAGTTATGATTGTCATTTTAATTCTTATATTGTTTTAGCTTTTTGATAAAAAACGTTTTTACGATATTATCTACGTTTCCAGCACCTTGAACTAGTATTAGATTACTGTCAGATAATTTTGACATTATATTTAAAAACAATTTGTTTAGATCTAAAATTAATGTTACAAAATTTTTTTTGTTTTTTTTGATCGTTTTATATAGAGACGTACTATCAGCTCCTGGAATTATAGCTTCATTAGCAGCATATACTTCTAGTATAAATAATTCATCTACATTGGAAAGTGTTTTGCTAAATGAGAACAAAAAATTTTTTGTTCGAGTATATCGATGGGGTTGAAAAATCATTAATAATTTTTTTTTAGGCCATCCAAATCTAGCAGTATGTATACTTTCCAAAATTTCGGTTGGGTGATGTCCATAATCATTAATTAACATAATTTCTTTTTTTCTATGTGATTTAGAATTTATTGTAAATGTTTTGGATAATTCAAATCTTCGTTGAACTCCCTGAAAATTTTTTAATGACTGTATAATGTTTTTGTCATCTATATTTTCTTGTGTAGCTACACAAATTGCTGCAGTTGCATTTAATGCGTTATGGCGACCTGGAAGATTTAGTGTAACATTGAGTGTAGGTTTGTTAACTCTGATTACAATAAAACGACTAGTAAATTTTTTTTGAACATATCGATCAATTCTTACATCAGCATTTGAGCTAAATCCATAAGTAATAATATTTCGTTTAATGTATGGGAGTATTGTTTGTACAGCATGATTATCTATGCACATAATTGCAGTTCCATAAAATGGAAGATTGTGAATAAATTTTATAAATGCTAGTTTAAGGTTATGAAAACTCCCATTATACGTTTCAATATGATCTTTTTCGATGTTAGTTAGTATGATAGTAATTGGCTTTAAATGTAAAAAGGATGCATCACTTTCATCAGCTTCGACTATGCAATAAAAAGGGTTTTTTCCTATTTTTATATTACTATTGATTGATTTTAAGTATCCTCCGTTAATAAGAGTCGGACTTAAATTACTATCTTCGAATATGCTAAATATTATTGCAGTTGTAGAAGTTTTTCCATGTGTTCCAGAAATTGCTATATTATATTTGTAGCGAATGATTTCAGCAATCATTTCTGCGCGTGAAATTACAGGAATATTTAGTTTTTTAGCTTTAATTATTTCTGGATTATTACATGAAATAGCACTAGAAATAACTATTACATCAGAACGGTTAATATTTTTTTCGGTGTGTTTAAAAAATATTTTTGCGCCTAATTTAGATAATTGTTGTGTGATATTATTGGAAACTATGTCTGAACCACTAATGTTGTATCCTGATTTTAATAGTATTTCAGCAATACCACCCATACTACATCCTCCAATACCAATAAAATGAATATTTTTAATATCGTTCATTTTAATAATAGATATTGTATTTATATTTTTTTTTTTGTTATTCATCTTAAAATAGTATTTTATTCATTGGTTTAGACAAAAATTAATGAGTTATATTTTCGATTATTTTAGTGATAGTTTTTATAGAATTTAGTTTATAACTAGAACGTAATTTTTTAGCCATAACAATTAATTTTTGTCTGTTTAAATTTTTTAAAAGAGTGATTATAACATTAACATTAAATCTTTCTTGCATAATTATTTTAGCACCTCCAATCATTTTTAATGGGTATGCATTCCAGTATTGGTGTTGATCTTTATGTGGAAAGGGTACGAATATAGCAGGTAATCCAATGTATTGTATTTCACTGACTGTTAATGCTCCTGCGCGGCATATTATTAAATCAGCCCAAAAATATGCTTTAGATATATTTTTAATAAAGGGAGTAATTTTGTATATAGCTAAATTATTGTGTATGTCATATAGTTTATGTATTATATTAATGTTTTTTTTTCCGATTTGATGCCATAGCTTTATTTTATTTTTTAGTACCAAGGCTACTTTAGGAAAACAAAAATTAAATATTTGTGTTCCCTGGCTACCTCCTACAACTAGTATTCTTAGTGGTCCTGATCTATTTTCAAAACGATCCCAAGATTTTTTTAGATTAGTAATAGAAGTTCGAAGTGGATTTCCAACTGTAATTGATTTAGAAGTTAATATGGTATTAGCAAATGCTTGCATATTAATAGTTGTGAATTTAGATAACAATTTATTAGCTAATCCTGCAATTTTATTTTGTTCATGTATAATTAGTGGTTTTTTGTATAGGTAAGAAATTATACCTCCTGGAACGGAAACATATCCTCCCATTCCTAGAATAATATCTGGATTAATATTTTCTATAATTTTTTTTGCTTGGTAACAAGCTATTATTAGTTTGAATGGTATAGCCATTAGTTCAAATAGGTTTTTTCCTCTTACCCCGCTAATATTAATATATTTTATAGTAATACCATATTTTGGAACTATTTTACTTTCTATATTTTTGGAAGTTCCTAACCAAAAAACTTTCCATCCTTTATTTATTAGAGATTTTGCAATTTCTAATCCAGGGAATATATGTCCACATGTACCCCCTGCCATGATAATTATTTTTTTCATATATCTGTCTTATAAAAAGCCTGTATGTTTTTCATGCGTAGTTCGAAATCTATACGTATAAGTATGATAATAGCAATAGAAACAATTATTAAACTTGATCCTCCATAACTAATTAGTGGTAGTGTTAAGCCTTTTGTAGGTAACAACCCAATAGTTGTTCCAACATTAATTAGAGTTTGAAAAATTAGCCATAAACCAATTGAGAAAGCAAAATATCCAGAAAAAAAAATTTTATTTTTTAGTGCAATTTTACCAATTTTAAAAGCTCTAAAAGAAATGAAAAATATCATAAATAATATAGTGCAGGCTCCAATATATCCTAACTCTTCTCCTATTATGGCAAATATAAAATCTGTATGTGCTTCAGGCAAATATTCTAATTTTTGTATTGAATGTCCTAGTCCCATTCCAAATATATTTCCTCGCCCTAATGCCATTAATGATTGAGTAAGTTGATAACCTTTTCCAAAGGGATCATTCCACGGATTCCAAAACGACATAATGCGTTCAAAACGATAAGGTGATTTTATTATTAAAACTGTAGTTGTTACTACAATAATCAGTATTGTTGGAATAAATTTTTGAATTTTAGTACCAGAAATAAACAATAATGATAGAGTTGTTAATAAGATTACTATTGTAGTTCCTAAATCGGGCTCTACTAATAGTAATATCAATGGAAAAGATATTATTATTATAGGTTTTAAAAATCCCCCAAAATTGTTTACTATTTCAGAATTTTTTTGAGATAGATAATTTGATAAGTAGCAGAACATTGCTAATTTGGATAATTCAGATGGTTGCATACTTACATAACTTATTGTTATCCATCTTAAAGAGCCGTGAATTGAGTTTCCGATTATCAAAACTAGTAATAATGTACTTATAGAAATTAATAATATTATTTTGTTATTTTTTTGCCAAAAAGAAATGGGCACATCTAAGAATATTTTAAATATAAAAAATAATATTACTAAATATAAAATTTGTTTTTTAGTAAAAAATAGCATGTCATGATAAATACGGTAAGCAATAGGTATAGATGAAGAAGTAACCATAGTTACACCTATTAGCAATAGGCATAGTGTACACCATAAAAGTTTTTCATCATATAGCTTAATATTAAGTTTAGTTTTCATACTTAAAAGTTAACTCAAATATTTTTAATATTTATGTATAAAATTGTACTGATTTTAGTGTATTAGTTCTTGGATTAATTTTACAAAAGTATTACCTCTTTCTTCAAATCCAGAAAATTGATCTAAGCTACTACAAGCAGGAGATAATAATACTACGTCGCCTGGTTGTACTTGTACTGAGATATGTTGCATAACTTCTTGCAATGTTTCGAAAATTTTAGATTTATGGGGATATAGATTAAATAATTCTTTTTTGTCTTTTCCATAACAATAGATAACTATTGCATTGTTTTTTAATATAGGTTTTAGTAAATTTAAATTTGATGACTTTTTATCTCCTCCCAATATTAGTCTAATTTTTCCTTTGGTATTTATACTTTGTATTGCAGACTTTGTACTTGCGATATTAGTAGATTTAGAATCGTTAATCCACGTAATATTATTGTTTTTATATACTTTTTGACATCGGTGTGGTAACCCTAAAAAATTTTTTAATATACGGACACTTATTTTAAAACTTATTTTTAGTTCATGTACTATAGCTAATGCAGATAGCATATTTATGTAATTATGTCTTCCTGATAGTTTTAATTTTTTAGTATTTATTAGTTTTAGTGATTTATAACACAACCACGTATTAGTATAAGTATGACTAAGATGATAATCACCTGAATGAACACCAAATGAAATGCATTTCGTGAGTTGAGCTTGTCTATTAATTGTAACAGGGTTATCCACGTTAATTATACATATCTTAGAATTTTTGTAAATTTTTTGTTTAGCTTTTTCATATTCTTTTATATCTGAAGAATATCTATTAAGATGATCTGGAGTTATATTTAATATAGTTGCAATGTATGCTTTTAAACTAAATGTTCTTTCTAATTGAAAACTAGATAATTCTAGTATGAAAAAGTGAGCGAATTTGTTAACAATGTTTAATGCTGGTATTCCTATATTTCCTCCTATATAGGTTGTAAACCCTGCTTTTTGTATTATTTCCTTTACTATTTTAGTAACTGAGCTTTTTCCATTTGATCCAGTAATAGCAATTATTGGAACTTTAGTTTCTTGCACAAATAGTTCGATATCTCCAATTATTTCAATATTTTTTTTGGTAGCGAATTTTAAAGCTGGATGTGAAGGTGTTATTCCTGGACTAACAATAATAAGATTTGATTGGAGTATCCATGAGTAATTTACAGATCCAGTATGATAACATATATTTTTAAATTTTATGATTTTTTCTATATGTTTAGGACGTTTATCAGTGTCCATAATTTTAGGGTAAATTCCTTTAGATAAAAAAAAATTTAAACAAGAAATTCCTGTTAATCCCATTCCGAATATAAGAATTTTTTTATGCAAATAATTACGAGTCATTGATGAACCTTTAACATTAGTAGTCCTAGTAACATTAATATAAATGAAATAATCCAAAATCTAATAATTAATCGTGTTTCGGGACAACCATTTAATTCATAATGATGATGAATAGGTGTCATTTTAAAAAGTTTTTTTTTAGTTATTTTATAATATAGTACTTGGATAATTACTGATAAAGTTTCAATTACAAATAACCCGCCTACAATTATTAGTAATATTTCTTGTCTTAAGAGTACTGAAATAATACCGATAGTTCCACCTAAAGATAGAGAACCTACGTCACCCATGAATATTTGTGCTGGGTAAGTATTGAACCATAAAAATCCTAATGAAGATCCTATAATAGCAGCACAAATAATTGTTAGTTCGTTAGAATAAGGTATGTAAATAGTATTAAAATAGTAAGATAAATTTACATTTCCGCTAATAAAAGATATGATTGATAAGTTAGTTGTAACGAAAATAATGGGAACAATAGCTAATCCGTCTAAACCATCTGTTAGATTAACAGCATTGCTTGTACCAATTATTGCAAAGTATGATATTAATATGCATATCATTTTAGTATTAAAAATAATATTTTTTGAAAAAGGAACAATTAGTTTTATTGTAGAGTGATCGTTAATTATGTAATATATTAAAAAAATTATAATACAAGCTAAAATAGATAGAAGGGAAAATTTATGCAAGGACGACAAACCTTTAGAATTTTTATAATATATTTTCATATTGTCATCTATAAATCCTATTATTCCATAACCTATTAATATTGTTAGAGTTAACCAAACATAAGGATTAGATAATTTAGTCCAAATAATAGTTGATATGATAATTGAAAATATTATTAATATACCTCCCATAGTTGGTGTATTTTTTTTATTAAAATGAGATTTGGGTCCGAAATTCCGAATTATTTGTTGTATTTTGTATTTATTTAGCCAATTTATTAAATGTGGCCCGAATATTAACATTAATAACAATGATGTAAAAAAACTAAGTATAAAACGAATAATCATATGTATTACTAATTTTATTTAGAGAGTGATGTTAAATTTCATAAATGTTGATCAATATTATTAAGATCAAGCTTTATGATATTCTTTTATTAATTGTTCTACTATTACGTCTAATTTTTCGCTTCTTGATGCTTTTACTAAAATGGTTATAATCTTTTTATTTAGTAATTTATTTTTTAGATTTTTTAATAATTCGTCTGAATTGTAGAAATGATGTCCTTTTTTGCTGGCGATACTAATTTCTTTACTCAATTTACCAATACTAAAAACTTCATTAATATTAGAGTTATAGATAGTATTTCCTATGATTTTATGATATAAAACATCATTTTTTCCAAGTTCTAACATATCTCCTGCAACAAATAACTTATAACCTGATATGTTTTCTAAAATTTTTATAGCTACTATCATAGATGCGGTGTTTGCATTATACGTATCGTTAATAATAGTTTTATATTTATTTAATCGTATGATTTGTAGTCTGTTTTTAAGTATAGGTAAGCTTGATAAACCAATTTTAATAATTTCTAATGGTATGTTAATAGATATTGCGATAGTTGCTGCAGCTAAAGCATTAGAAATATTGTGATATCCTAAGAGTGGTAGGGTAACATATATTTCTCCATTGGGGGAATGTATTTTAAATTTCGACCCTTGATTACTAGTTGTTATATTGCTAGCAAAAATAGTACTATTTTTTTTTATTGAAAAATTAATAATTTTTTGTGTTAATAAGTTTTTTTTCCATTTAGACCAATAATTACTGTCTTTATTATAAATAGCTATGCCATTTTTTCTTAATCCTAAAAAAATTTCTTGTTTCGCTTGGGCAACCCCGAATAAAGACTTAAATCCTGCTAAGTGTGAATGATATATGTTGTTTATTAACGCAATATTGGGTTTGGTTATTTTAGTTGTATATTCTATGTCTTTTGGATAATTAGCACCTAATTCCAGGATTGCATATTTATGAGACTTATTTAAATTTAATAATGTTAATGGGACTCCAATATTATTATTAAGATTTTGAAATGTAGATATTGTATTTCCACAGTTTTTTAAAATAGATGATGTCATTTCTTTAACAGAAGTTTTTCCTGAAGATCCAGTAATTGCAATTACAGTAGCATTAGTTTGATCTCGTATCCAGGATGCAATTTTTCCTAAAGCTATAGTTGTATTCTGAACTATTATTTGAGGTATTACATTTTTTGGATAACATTGTTTTTCTAGTAATAATGCAGCAGCTCCCTTAGAAATAGCTTCATTAACGAACATATGAGCATCAAAGTTTTTTCCAATTAATGCGATAAATAAGCATTTTGGAGTAATTTTTCGCGTGTCAGTAGTTATCGAGTGTATACTAATAGAGTGTAATGTTGCATAATTAGAGCAATATAAAATTCCGTTGGTAATTGATGTTAATTTTATTAAGTTAATTGAAATCATAGTTTTTTTTATTTAATAATTTTTTTATTATTTTGTGATCAGAAAAATGATAATATTTATTATTTATAATTTGATATTTTTCGTGACCCTTTCCTGCAACTACTATTATATCTTCTTTATCTGCATTATTGACAGCAAATTTTATTGCATGTTCTCTATTTGGAATAATGCGTATTTTATTTTTAAATTTACATCCTGAAAGTATGTTTTTAATAATTTTTAGAGGATGTTCGTTTCTAGGATTGTCATTTGTTAGTATAACTTGATCAGACATTTTTTCAGCAATTGAACCCATATATGGTCGCTTTGTTTTATCTCTATCTCCCCCGCATCCAAAAATGCACCATATTTTTTTTTTATTAAATATTTCTTTTAATGTGCTTAACAAGTTTTTTAATCCATTTGTATTATGTGCATAATCTATAATAACTTTTGGTTTGTTAACAATATGGATATGTTCCATTCTTCCAGATATTGTTTTTATGTATTTGCAAACTTTAACCAAATCGGTTATAGGATAGTTCAATTCTAACAAGGTTGCTAGAGCTAATAAAATATTAATAACGTTAAAATGTCCTATTAACGTGCTATTTAATATTCCATGACCCCAACTAGAATTAAAATGAATATTAGTACAATTTTGTTTTTGTATAATTTTATTTGCATGTATCCATTTTTTTGGCGATATAGAATTAAAGTTTTGGTCTTTGGTGGTAATGGTGATTACATTTTTGTGATTTAGTTTTTTGATCCAAGTTTTTGCTATTAAATCATCTGCATTAATAATTAATGTATTAATGTTATATTTAAAGAAAAATGCTTTTTTTGCATTTATGTAGTTATCCATAGTACGATGATAGTCGAGATGTTCTGGTGTAATATTTGTTAATATTGCTATTTTAAACGGAAGTTGTTCAATTCTGTGTTGGACTATTCCATGAGAAGATATTTCTATAGCGAATGTTTTAATATTTTGTTTTAGCATATGATATAGAAATTGATGTATATTTGCTGATGATTCTGTGGTATTGTCAGTTTTCTTTAAATTGTTATTTATGCCATGTCCTAAAGTTCCCATAATTCCTATTTTAACATTTAATAAATTAGCCCATTGAGACACGATGTGCGTGGTAGTACTTTTTCCATTCGTTCCAGTAATTCCTATCAGTGTAAAATTATTTTCAAAATGGTAATACTTTTTTAATATTTGAGGTAAATTTTTAGATAATTTAAAAAAATAAATTATTGGGACATGGTTTATAATTTTCTTTAATGTTCCGTTTTTAAATTTTTGTTTTGTATCGTAAAGTATTATTTTTGCACCATTTTTTATTGCATGAATCATGTGTTTATTTGTTTCATTAATATTTTTTTTTTTTAATACGCAAAATAAGTACCCAGGTTTAACTAAACGACTGTCTGATTGAATTCCTGAAATTGTATACGAATATGATAATTTTATCCAAGATGATAATAATTGTTGTAAATTATTGTTTTTTATAAGTATTGTCATAAGATTAAATAACTAGTTATAATGTGTTTTTAATGTATTATTATAGATAAGCATCAGGTTTTATGTTTTTTATTTTTAATATTTTTTGCATAATTGTTTTAAATATTGGAGCTGCAATTTCACCTCCATAATATTTGTTCGATTTTGGTTCGTTTATCATTATCATAAGACAGAATGTAGGATTGCTAACAGGTGCAAATCCGACAATGTAGGAAACGTATTTATTATCATATTTCCCTTTTGAATTTATTTTTTTAGCAGTCCCAGTTTTAACTGCTATTCGATATCCCTTTATAGCTGCTTTAAATCCAGCTCCACCAGGTTTAGCGACTTCTTCTAACATATTTATAACAGTTTTAATGATTTTTTTAGAAAAAACTTGTTTGCTAAAAATATCATTTTTTAAATTAGTGTCATTTTTAACTATTATAGATAATGGTTTAGATAGTCCATATCTTCCAATAGTTGTATATATTCTTGCTAATTGTAGCGGGGTTGCCATTAATCCATATCCAAAAGATAACGTAACTTTGTCTAGATCAGACCAATGTTTTTTATTAGTATTTAAAACTCCATTGCGTTCACCAATTAGTCCTAAATTAGTGGATTTCCCAAGTTCAAATTTAGAATAAATATCAATTAATTCAGATATTGGAATAGATAATGCTAATCGTGATACACCTGTATTACTTGATTTCTTTAGAATATCGGAAGCTGTTAATGCGTGATGATATGATACATCATGTATTATGTGTTTGTTTACTACTAATGAAGATGTATTAATTACAGTTTCAGGAGTAATTATCTTTTTTTCAAGTGCTTTCATAATGATCATAGGTTTAACAGTAGATCCTAATTCAAAAATATCAGTAATTGCCTTATTTCTAATTAGCGGATTATTTTTAAATAATTCGCTAGAGTTGTTTGGATCATATGAAGGTGTATTTACCATAGACAAAATTTCTCCTGTTGGGATATTTACTAAGATAGCTACCCCGAATTTTGCTTTATTTGACATGACAGCTTGATTTAGTATATGGTATATAAACTTTTGAAAGCTGCAGTCTATACTTAATATTATGTCGTGTGATTGAATTTTATTCACTAAATTGTGTTGTTCTATAATTCTTCCGTATCTGTCTGTTATAATTTGTTTTTTTCCTGGTTTTCCCATTAACAGTTTATTAAAACTTTTTTCTACTCCTTCAATACCTTCATTATCGATGTTAGTAAATCCGATAAGTTGTGATGTTAGTTTTCCAAATGGATAAAATCGTTTGAAATCATCTAGTATATATATTCCTGGGATATGAAGTTGACTGATGTATTCAGAAATTTCTGGGTTAACCTTGTGAGCTAGATATATAAAATGATTGTTTTTAGAATATTTAATTCGATAAAATATTTCGCTTAGAGGGATAGACAAAACTGTTGATAACATTTTCCATTTTAAATTAGGATATATATGTGTTTGTTTAGAAAATAGTAGTTTTGGATCTATACAAATATTTTTTACGGGTATGTTAATTGCTAATGGATATCCCAATCTATCTGTAATATTTCCACGTTGATTAAATTCAATTTGCGTTCTTAAAGAACGTAAATTGCTTTTATATATTAATTTTTTCGAAACAATAATTTGTAAAAAAGTTATTCGTGATAATACTAGAATAATAGTTATAATAATTAAACTCAGCAATATAGTAATTCTGTTATTAAAAGTTTCATTTTTGATATGAATATTTTTTTTGTTTTGAAAAAAGTATTTCATTTATATAAGACATTCCTTATAAGTTTTGTTTATGATTATTTTAAAATAAGTATTTTATAGGGAATGAAGATCATATTTATATTTAAGTATCTATTTTTTCATGTTTAAACTTCAAACGCGATGTTGATATATATTTTTCTAGATTTAATGGCATCTGTTTTTTTTTAATAATATCTAGTTCTTCTTGTTGGGAAGTTAATAGACGAGTTTTATGTATTATTGTGATTATTAGCAGTGCTGATATAAATATCATAAAAATAAGTATCAGTTGTGTTTTGTAAAATGATATTAAATCGTTAAAAATTATTTTTGATAAATTGTAGTTTTTATTCATTATTATTTTTTTGAGCTACTCTTAGTATAGCGCTATGTGCTCGAGGATTTTTGCGAATTTCTATGGTACTAGGAAAAATTTTAGTTATAATCTTTAACTGCTTATTAGCTAAAGATTTTAACTGTGTTTCTGTTATTGCTAGTCCTGGAGGAACAAAGGGTGGTTTGCTATATTTTATCATAAATTTTTTAACAGTTCGGTCTTCTAGTGAATGAAAACTTAAAATTAATAGTTTTCCACCAGGAATTAATATGTTTAAAACATGTTCTAATGCTTGTTGTAATTCATATATTTCATGGTTGATATATATTCTAATAGCTTGAAACACTCTTCGAGCAGGGTGTTTTCTATATTTTTTAATGGGTATGCTATTGGTAATTATTTTAGACAGTTCTAAAGTCCTGGTAATAGTTTTTTTTTTGTTATAAGCAATAATGTTATACGCAATTTTTTTTGAAAAAGGTTCTTCTCCGTATTTTTTTAATACGTGATATAATGTTGTTAAATTAGTTTTTTTTAACCACATATATGCTGGAATACCTGTATTTGGATTCATTCTCATATCTAAAGGTCCATCTGAAATGAATGAAAATCCCCTATTAGGATTATTGATTTGCATAGATGACATTCCTAAATCTAACAATATTCCATTGACTTTACCTCGTATTTTATTTTTATTAGAATATTTTAATATATTAGAAAATTTTCCATGAATTATATTAAATCGAGTATCGTTCTTTAATTTATTAGCTATTTTTATGGCGTATGGATCTTGATCAATGCTATATAATTTTCCATTTTTTCCTAAATGTTTTAAAATTTCTTTGGAATGACCGCCATATCCGAATGTAGCATCAATATATATTCCATCATTTTTTATATCTAAATTTTGAATTGTTTCGTTTAGTAGTACAGGAGTATGTGAAAAGTTGTTTTTCATGATTAACTTTTGTGTGCTTAATTTGTTATTTTTTATTTTGATTGAATCTATAATCATTAGTTTGATTATTATTAAATAAGATATTAAAATATTCTAATTTTTATAAATGCTTATTATTCCAGAACGAGAAATTTCAATTATATTTGTTAGTTTTTTCATAATTTCTATGTATGTATCTAGATTTTTGTTAGTACCTGACAGTTGTATAATCGAAATATTAGACGTAGCGCTAATAATATATCCTCGAAATGCGTTTGTAATATCTTGTACTTTTCGATATTGATCATATGTATTGTTTATTTTTATCAACATAATTTCTCTTTTAAAATGTTCTTCGTCTTCTATTTCCGTTACCTTTAATACATCAATCAATTTGTGCAGCTGTTTTCCAATTTGTTCGATAACCTTTTTATCTCCAAAAGTTTGTATTGTAATTTTAGAAATTGATAAATCTTCTGTAGGTGCGACTGTTATGCTTTCTATGTTATATCCTCTTTGTGAAAATAGACCTACAACTCGTGATAAAGCTCCAGATTCATTTTCTAATAGAATAGATAAAATACGATGTTTCATAAAGACGTATGCTCCGTTGTTCGTAATATCATTTCATTCATGCCGCCACTTCGAATTTGCATAGGGTAAACATGCTCTTCAGGATCTATAGTAATGTCTACAAAAACTAAATTTCCTTGGTCTAATTTTAATAATGCTAACTTTAGTTTTTTTTCTAAGTCTTCAGGATTATGAATAGAAATCCCTATGTGACCATAAGATTCAGCTAATTTTATAAAATTAGGTAATGATTTCATATATGAATGAGAATGTCTACCCGAATATATAATATCTTGCCATTGTTTAACCATTCCTAGAGAGCGATTGTTTAAGTTAAGTATTAATATTGAAAGTTTATACTGCATTGCTGTAGATAATTCTTGAATATTCATTTGAATGCTTCCGTCACCTGTGATGCAAAGCACAGTTTCTTTTGGTAATGCTAATTTTACTCCTAGAGCTGCTGGTAAGCCATATCCCATAGTCCCTAGTCCTCCTGAATTCACCCATCTCCTTGGCTTATTAAATGAATAGTATAGTGCTGTAAACATTTGATGTTGGCCTACGTCTGATGTTACGAATGCGTTCCCGTTGGTTAATGCGGATATTATTTCAATAACATTTTGAGGTTTTATTTTTTTGCTTTTTCGATCGTATTCTAGGCTATTTTTAGATTTCCAACAATTTATTTGTTTCCACCAATGTTCTAAGTTATAAATATTTTTTTTAGAAAATTGATTTTTTAATAAATTTAATATTTGTTTTAAAACGTTACGAGCGTGTCCTACTATGGGAATATGTGCAGAAATAGTTTTAGATATTGATGTTGGATCAATGTCAATGTGTATGATTGTAGCGTTTGGACAATATTTATCTACATTATTAGTTGTTCTATCATCAAATCTTACTCCGATAGCTAATATTACATCTGCGTTGTGTATAGCCATATTAGCTTCGTAAGTACCATGCATTCCTAACATTTTAAGATTTTGGGGATGGTTCTGAGGTAAAGCTCCTAATGCCATTAGAGAAGTAGTTACTGGAATATTTAGTGTTTCAGCTAAAAGTTTTAGTTCCTTATGACTATTGGAAGTTATTATCCCGCCTCCAATGTAAATTATTGGTTGTTTTGCTTTTATTAAAATATGTAAAGCTTTTTTAATTTGGCCTTGATGACCTTGTAAAACTGGACTATATGATCTAATACTGATTAGTTTTGGCCAAATGTATGGTTTTTTTATTAGTGGGTTAAGAATATCTTTAGGAAGATCAATGACAATAGGGCCAGGGCGTCCACTAGATGCTAACCAGAATGCTTTTTTGAAAATTTTAGGAATATCTTCAGTATTTTTTACTAAAAAACTGTGCTTTACTATTGGTCTAGATATACCGATCATGTCACATTCTTGAAAAGCATCATATCCGATTAGTGATGAGGCTACTTGTCCAGATATTACAACTAGTGGTATAGAATCCATATACGCAGTGGCAATTCCTGTAATAGAATTAGTTGCACCAGGTCCAGAAGTTACTAATACTACTCCTATTTTTCCAGTAGCACGCGCATATCCATCTGCCATATGAGTAGCGCTCTGTTCGTGTCTGACTAAAATATGTTTAATTCCATGCATTTGTTTTAAAGAATCATATATGTCTAAAACTGCTCCTCCTGGATATCCGAATATATATTTAATACCTTGATCAATAAGTGATCTGATTACCATATCAGATCCTGATAACATTTTCATTTTTTCCCCGGGTTAATGATTAAATTTGAAATTTTATTTCATATTTTTGATTAAAAGTTTAAAAAAGAATTTAAAGTTATAACGTATGTAGAAGTTTATATTAATTTTACATTTTTTAAAATATTTCTTACTTAATAAATTATTAAATAATAAAATATTTATATTTAAATATAAATTTGTATATGTATTCTCATTTTTAAATACATTTAAAATGTATGTATAACAATTATTATTTTTTGAACTATATGTAATTTTTAATATTAAAATTATATTAAACGTGATTATGTATTTTATTTAATTAAAAATTTTTTAAATTGTGGAGAAGTCCATGTAAATAGAGTGGATTTATTTTTTTTAATCAAACATACTGCTAATTTCTCTTGAATAGATATTTTTTTTGCTTGGCGAAATCCTAATAGAATTAATCCTGTATCCCATGCGTCTGATTTTAATGCTGATTTTGAAATTACAGTTACTGAAACTAGATCAGTGTTGGCAGGGTTACCTGTGATAGGATTAATTATATGAATAATTTTTTTATGTAGCGTATAATAATTTCTATATGTTCCCGAAGTACTTACAGCATTATTTTTTAAAGATATTAGACAATGGATTTCATTATCTGTTTCTGTTGGTTTTTGAATGGCAATAATTTTATTTTGTGAATTTTTAGGTGATGTATGAGTGACTACTGTACCTCCTATAGAAATATAGTAATCATTTATTCCTTCATCATCAAGTATCCTTTTTAAATTGTCTGCAGCAAATCCTTCTCCTAAAGTTGATAAATTAATTTGTAACTTCGGTATATCTTTTTGTAAATAATATTGCTGTTTATTTATAAGAAGTTTTATGTGATTTAGTCCTGTTAACATTTGAGCTAATTTTATTGTTTTTTTAGAAGGAATACTATGTTTTCGAGATGTAGGTCCAAAACCCCAGATATTTATTAGTGTTCCTGAAGTAATATCTAATAAATTATTTGTTTTCTTTCCAACTAATAAACCTATTGAAATAAGTTTAGCTAAATTTTTATTTATTTTTTGAGGTTTAGTGGTAAAATTTTTATTAAAATTTGAAATATCAGAGTTTTTATTCCATGAAGAGATTTGATTATTGTCATAACATAATTGTTTTTCTATTTTTTTTTTTAAATTATAATATGTTAAATGACGATTATTTATGATTTTAACTTTCCACGTTGTTCCCATTGTATACCCGCATAAAAATACAGTTTCATATTTTTTTTGTACTTTATTAATTTGTATAGATATTATTAAAAAGTATAAAATACATATATTTATTACATATGCCATTAGAGTTGTCCTTTAATGTAGACAAAGATCTTTCGCTATTTTATGCTTCAATTATTTTAATAAATTAAGTTGTATTAAATAAAAAGTACATCTACTTATATAAAAAATAAGGATAAGTAGTTTATTTAATTTTTAAACGTATTTTTTAATGTTATATAAAATTTTTAAAAGAATTAAATTTTTAAAATATTTGTTTTAGATGATTAAATGTACAAATTTTAGTAAAATATTTATTTTAAGACGTTTTTATATTACTTAATTTATGTATTTTTTAAAATATTTAGTTTAATTTAATTAATTAAAATGAATTGTTGGAAATATATTTAATACGTTAAAAAATTAATTTAATTTCTTATTTGAATAGATTGTAGTATTTAAAGTATTTAGTGTTATAAATTAATATAGATGAAGTTTTTATTTTTAGTAAGTATTATGTATTTAGTAATAATTTTGTTGATCATAATTCTTGTTAATATTAATTTCATTTATGAGAACAATACATGAAAAAAATAACCATGATCTTCAATACAGTATTAATATTTCTAGTTTTTTTATTAATTTCTGGTTTTTCTTGGCATAAGTCAGAAATTCCTACTCAAGAAAAGTTTTTTGAATCAAAATCTTTTAGTTTGTCTACAGTTTTGGAAAAAGTAATACCGTCAGTAGTGAGTATTACTGTTGAAGGTAATGTAACACAATCTACTAGAATTCCTCGTCAATTCCAGTCGTCTTTTAATAAAAAAGTTTTAGATTGTTTCGGGATTTCACGATGTATGACTCGTCAGGGAAAATTTCATGCGTTAGGATCAGGAGTGATTTTAGATTCTAAAAATGGATATATAGTAACTAATAGTCATGTTGTAGATCGTGCAAACAAAATTCAAGTTCAGTTAAGTAATGGTTGTAAGCACGAAGCAGTAGTAATTGGAAAAGATGCACGTTTTGACATTGCTATAATTAAATTAAAAAAAGTAAAAAATCTTCATGAAATTAAAATGTCTAATTCAGATATATTAAAAGTGGGTGACTATGTTATTGCTATTGGAAATCCTTATGGTTTAGGAGAAACAGTTACATCAGGCATAATTTCTGCTTTACATCGCAGCGGATTAAATATTGAAAATTATGAAAATTTTATTCAAACTGATGCTGCAATCAATCGAGGAAATTCTGGTGGTGCTTTAGTTAATTTAAAAGGTGAATTAATTGGAATTAATACTGCTATTTTGACTCCTGACGGTGGAAATATTGGCATTGGTTTTGCAATTCCTATCAATATGGTAAATAATTTGACTACGCAAATTCTTGAATATGGACAAGTCAAACAAAATGAACTAGGTATTGTAGGTATGGAATTAAATTCTGATTTAGCTAAAGTATTGAAAATTAATGTTCACAGAGGTGCGTTTATTAGTCAAGTGTTATCCAAGTCTCCTGCTGATGTGTCTGGAATTAAACCTGGTGATGTTATAATATTATTGAATAGAAAACCAATTGCTAGTTTTGCTACTTTACGTGCTGAAATAGCATCATTTCCGATAAAGACAAAAATAGAGTTAGGAATACTAAGAAATAAAAAAGTTAAATTTATTATTGTAGAACTTAAGCAAAAAATTCAAAGCAAAATTGATTCTTCTGTTTTATGTAAATTAATTTCGGGTGCTAGTTTAAGTAATTTTCGTATTCATGGACAGAATAAAGGTATTTGCGTTAATTACGTAAATAATGGAACGCCAGCTTATCGAACAGGACTAAGAAAAAATGATATTATTTTTGAAGTCAATAAATATCAAGTGTCGTCTTTAAGTAATTTTCAAAAAGTGCTTAAAACTAAACCTTTAATATTAGTTTTGCATGTTAAACGTGGGAATGATGTTTTATATCTTGTCACGCATTAAAAATAATAATTTAACTGGTTATATTTTTAACCTACCTAGATAAATGATAAAATATTTTTTTAGGTAGGAATTAATACTAGAAATATATTTTTTATAATATAATCGCATTAAGGTTTAGCTTAAGAGTGTGCTACTCAGTTATTTCTCTTAATAATTTGTTAATACCAGTTTTACTTAGAGTTTGTGCGTTAACTTGTTTAACAATGACAACGCAATAGAGATTGCAGTTATTTTTGCTAGGTAAACTACCTGGTACTACCACTGATCCAGAAGGAACTTTTCCATAAAGTATTTTTTTATTATTTCTATCATATATTTTTGTACTTTGCCCAATAAATACTCCCATAGAAATAACGGAATTAGATTCAATAATAACACCTTCTACGATTTCGGATCTAGCACCGATAAAACAATTATCTTCTATAATTGTAGGATTATTTTGTAATGGTTCTAAAACTCCTCCAATACCTACTCCTCCAGATAAGTGGACGTTTTTTCCTATTTGTGCGCAGGAACCTACTGTTGCCCATGTATCTATCATTGTTCCTTCATCTATATACGCTCCTGTGTTTACATAACATGGCATCAAAATTGTATTTTTTCCAATAAAAGCACCATGTCGAACAGTAGCTGGAGGAACTATTCTTATTTTTTCATTTTTGAATTTTTCTTCAGTGTAATTACAATACTTCAACTTTATTTTATCATAAAAACATGTTTGTTTATTTGAAAACAAAACGTTTTTATTAACTAAAAATGACAATAAAATTGCTTTTTTGAGCCATTGATGCGTAATCCAAAATCCATTTATTTTTTCTGAAACTCTGAGTTTTCCTATGTTTAACATGTGTAAAACTTGATTTATAGCATCTGTAGTTTTTTGATCAACATTGTGTTGATGGATGTTTAGCTTATTATCAAATGTTTTATTAATTATATTTTTTAAAGTATGCATATGTTGATTTAAGTTCCATTTACATTAATTGTAACAAAAATTTTTATTAGTTGGAGTGTTAAACATATTAATTTTGATTAAGTAAGATTTTTTAATATTCGTGAAATTTGTTCTCCTTTTTGTAACGTTAATATTTCGCATCCCTCTTCATTTACTAAAATGGTATGCTCATATTGAGCGGATAAACTTTTATCTTTAGTTTTTACTGTCCATCCGTCGTTTGTACATTGTACTTCGCAGCTTCCAGAATTAATCATAGGTTCTACGGTAAATGTCATACCTGATTGCAATATCGTAGTGTTACTTTTATAGTAGTTGTGATGTAAAATTTGAGGAGGTTCATGAAAACTTCTACCAATCCCATGTCCGCAATATTCTTTTACTATAGAAAAATTTTGTTTTTTTACATAATTTTGTATAACTTTTCCTAATTTTTGCAAATTTATTCCTGGTCTTATTGTATATAATGCTAAATATAAGCTTTTTTTAGCGACATAGCATAATTTTTTTCCTAATTCGGTAGGTTTTCCTACAAAAAACATTTTTGATGCGTCACTATAGTATTTATCCTTTAAAATTGCAACATCAATATTGATGATATCGCCGTTCTTTAATATACTATTTTTATTAGGAATTCCATGGCATACAATATCATTGATAGAAGTACATATAGATTTTGGAAATCCTTGATATCCTAAACATGCAGGTTTTGCATGTTGTTTATATGTTATGTAATTATGACAAATGTTGTTTAATTCTTCTGTTGTAATTCCAGGTACAATATATTCTTTAATCATATCTAAAACGTCAGCAACTAATTTTCCTACTAATCGCATTTTATTAATTTCATTAATGTTTTTTATAAAAATACAAGTCATAATTTTCTCAGATAATGTGTATTAAACACTTTTTTGAATACTAATTTAAAAACAATTTTTCATAAATAATTTAACATAATATATTACTATAATGAATAATTTTTTATATTAGCAAACAGTGTGTAAATAACAATAATCATTTGTTTAATTATTAAATTTATAGTGTTTTTCTTTATTAATTTAAAAATGTTTGGTTTTATAGCATATAAAATGTATGTTAGTATGATTTTATAATTTAATAAATTAAAATATTATTGCTAATACAAAAGTTTTACGTAACAAATGTTTGAATAAATTGTTTAAAAATATTAGCTCGAATTTTTCATTATTTATATTTTGAGGTATTTATATTTATGATGGTATCAATGAGAGATATGTTAAATGCAGGTGTTCATTTTGGTCATCAAACTCGTTATTGGAATCCTAAAATGAAGCCGTTTATTTTTGGATCAAAAAATAAAGTACATATTATTAATTTAGAAAAGACAATGACGATGTTTAATTTTGCGTTGTTCGAATTAAAAAAAATTTCATTGCGAAAAGGTAAGATTTTATTTGTAGGAACTAAACAATCGGCTAGTAAAATAATAAAAGAATCAGCTATTTTATGTAAACAGTTTTATGTTAATCATCGTTGGTTAGGTGGTATGTTAACTAATTGGAAAACTGTTCGTCAATCTATAAAACGTTTAAAGGATTTAGAATCACAATCACAAGATGGAACTTTTAATAAATTAACAAAGAAAGAAGTGTTATTGCGTATGCGCGAATTGTCAAAATTAGAAAATAGTTTAGGTGGAATTAAGGAAATGGGTAGTTTGCCAGATGCATTATTTGTAGTTGATGCTGATCATGAACATATAGCTATTCGTGAAGCTAATAATTTAGGTATTTCTGTATTTTCAATAGTTGATACTAATTCTGATCCTGATGGAGTTGACTTTATTATTCCTGGTAATGATGATGCAATTCGAGCAGTTAATTTATATTTAAATGCTGTTTCTAAAGTTATTAAAAAAAATGTTAAAAATGAAAAATAAAAAATTAATAATTTTTAAAATTCTTTAATTCAAGTATAAAAATTAAAGTATTTAGATATTTAAATAAAAGTATTTTGAGGATAGTGATGACAAATATATCAGCGTTTCTTGTTAAAAAATTAAGAGCTCGAACTGGGGTAGGAATAATGGATTGTAAGCGAGCATTAATGTGTATGAAAGGAGATATAGATAAATCAGTTGATTTTTTGAGAAAAATGGGTCAGATAAAAGCAGAAAAAAAACAATTTTTATTAACGCAAAATGGGTCAATTTTTATTAGTTTTGATCATAATCTCGGTGTAATGTTAGAATTAAGTAGTGAAACTGATTTCGTTTCGAAACATAAAGATTTTTTGTGTTTAGGTGAAAAAATTTTAGATTATGTTTTAACGCATCCGATGGAAAGTATAGAATTTATTAGGAAACATTTCGAAGATTTGAGAACTAGTTTAGTAATGCAGGTCAATGAAAATATTGTGATTCGAAGAATACAAACTTTAAATAAAAAATATATTACAGGTTACTTACATGGGCGACGTATTGGAGTATTAGTACAAACTAGTTCTATTAATAATCATTTAGCGAAAGAAATAGCGATGCATATTGCTGCTAGTAATCCTAAATATTTGCGGTCAGATCTTGTTCCTAAGTCTATTATGGAACGTGAATATGAAATTCAGTTAGAACTAGCAATGCAATCTAAAAAATCTAAACCTATTTTAGAAAAAATAATTAAAGGCAGAATGATAAAATTTGCTAACGAAATTTCTTTATTGGGACAAAATTTTATTTTTGATCCGCATAGAAAAGTTTCTGAAGTTATTTTAAAAAATAATATTGACGTTATTTCGTTTGTTAGATATGAAGTTGGAGAAAAATATATATAAAATTTTTATTGATTTGAGAACCGCCATAAGGGCGGTTGTATTAAATATTTAGTTTTAAATAATTCAATATTCTTGGTTAGATTAGTGTACGTAAATACTTTACATCTAAAATTTTAAAGTTATTCATAAATAATGAGTTATTAAAAATGATATTTTCTAATAATAAAAAATTGAAATTTAAACGTGTTATAATAAAATTAAGTGGTGAAGCATTACAAGGTGTTCATAAATTTGGTATAGACATTATAGAATTAAATCGTATAGCGAAAGAGATAAAAGCAATTTTTGATTTAGGTGTTCAAATAGGAATTGTAATTGGTGGAGGTAATATATTTAGAGGTAAAAAATTAGCAAAATTTGGTATTAATAAAGTAATTTCAGATTATGTTGGTATGTTGTCTACCATTATGAATGGATTATTACTTTGTGATAGTATGGATTTAGTTCATCTTAGTTCATGTTTAATGTCTTCGATTTGTATTGATAAAATCTGTGAACAATATAGTTTTAAAAAAGCTTTATCTTTATTGCGAAGAAATAAAGTTGTAGTTTTTTCTGGAGGACTAGGGAATCCATTTTTCACGACAGATTCGGCAGCATGTTTGCGCGCAATTGAAATGAGAGCTGATATTGTTTTAAAAGGAACTAAAGTAAATGGAGTTTATTCTAGTGATCCAAAAAAATCTTCGAACTCTATATTATATAAAAACATTTCGTATAATGAAGTATTACAAAAAGAACTTAAAGTAATGGATTTAGCTGCATTCGCGTTAGCACGAGATCATAAATTACCTATTTGTATTTTTAATATCAACAAACCTAATGCGTTGTATTATATAGTTACAGGTCAGAAGGAAGGTACTTTAATAAGGTAATAAAATAAAGCACTAACTTTTATTTATGTAAATATGCATTAATAAAATATAATTTTTATAGACGATTTAGTTTTTTAAAGAAATAATTAAAATTTATGTTTACATTTTATGTAAATTTTTAGAAGGTTATATATTTATGGAGCGTATAAAAAATTTTACTAGTTCAAAGATGGATCATTGTGTTCATATGTTTGTAAATCAACTTAATACATTGAGAAGTTCAAGAGCTTCTCCATCTATTTTGGATACAATACTTATTGATTACCTTGGCCAGAAGATTCAATTAAAAAAATTATCAAATATTATTGTAGAAAATGTTAATACATTAAGAATTACTTTGTTTGACCCTAAAATTAAAAATAACGTAGAAAAAGCAATTATAAGTTCTAAATTAGATTTAATACCTATTTTTATTAATAATTATTTTCAAATAAAAATTCCAGTACTGACTGAAGAACGTCGATTACAGTTAATAAAGTTAGCTAAAAAAATGGCAGAAAATAGTCGAATTTGCATTCGAAATATTAGAAGACTTTCTAATGAAAAAATTAAATTATTTTTAAAGGATAAGATTATTAGTAGTGATAAGGAACGTAGATTACAACATGAAGTTCAGGATATTACAAATAGTTATATGGAAAAAATTAATGTAATATTAAGTAAAAAAGAAAAAGATTTGTTAAAATAATTAATTTTATGAAAAAGGTAATTGTGTAAAGAAATTAGCTATTTTAGGTTCTACTGGTTTAATTGGAGTTAGCACTTTATCTATAGTTAGACGTTTTCTAAAATTATTTAAAGTTATTGTATTATCAGCTAAAAAAAATGTTATAAAAATAGTGCAGTAATGTTTTATTTTTAGACCATTATGGGTATCTTTAGAAGGTCAAGATGCAGTTCGGAAATTAAAATTTAAATTAAAAATAAGAAATGTATTAGCTATAAAGTGTTATTTAGTTCCGAAGCTTTTTGTTAGTTGGTTAATTTAGAGAATCAGTAGATTATATTGTATCTGAAATGACAGGTATTCCAAACTTAAATTACAATTTTATCAGTTACTAAATTAGGTAAAATAGCATTATTAGTTAGTAAAGAATCATTGGCGATAGGAGAAAACTCATTGATAAAATCTGTTTATGAAAATAATGCGAAATTATCACCTATAGATAGTGAGTACAATTCCATTTTTAAGAGTTTACTAACAAATCTTTAAAAAAAAAAGTAATTTTATAAAATTGTTGTAAAATGACTAAAAATTAAATCTTTGTTTTAACTGGGTCAGGTGATCTACTTTTAAATTCGTTATTATCTGAATTAAAATATTCCAGTCCTGAGGTAGTTTGTAAACATCCTAATTGAGTTGTGGGTAAAAGATATCTGTAGACTCTTTTACTATTTTGATAAATAAAGGATTTGAATGTATTAAAAAGCTAAGTTATTTTTTAGAAGTATAAGTTTTGAAATTGAAATAGTAATTTATTTTCAATCTATCGTTTATTTTATGATTCGATATTTTGATTCAAGTATTATTGTTAATATATTGTATAGCGATAATGTTAAAATTTCTATTATTTATGCATTAAATTGGCCTAATATAATTACTTCTGATGTTCCTTAATTTAGATCTTTTAGAGATAAAAAATTTGTTTTTTTTTGAATTAGATTTTACAAGATATTCATGTTTAAAATTAGCGATAACTGCATATAATGATGGTTATTCTGCTACAATTATATTAAATGTAGTTAATGATATTTCTGTATCTTATTTTTTAAAATTTAAAATTCAATTTACTGATATTTTTATAATAAATTCTATTTTTTTATCTAATTTGCTCTCATATTTAGAGCTGAAAAGTTTTGAAGATATATTAAAATTAGATAAAATTTAAAGATTAACAACTAAAAAAAATAAATTTTAAATTATATTAAATAGATAATATAGGTTTACATACAATACATGAGTTATTCCAAAAATAATATGTTATTTAAAAATGTATTAAATTTCAAAAAAAATATACCTTCGCATGTAGCTATTATAATGGACGGAAATGGGAAATGGGCACGAAAAAGAGGAAAATCTCGATTTTTTGGACATTTTTCAGGATTTTATGCTGCACGAAGAGCAATATCTTTTGCATTATTTCATAAATTAAAAATTCTTACTCTATACGCTTTTAGTAGTGACAATTGGAATCGTTCTCCACGGGAAATAAAAGTATTAATGGAATTATTTTTTTATGCTTTATCTAATGAAACTAACAATTTAAATAAATATAATATTCGTTTAAAAGTTATTGGAAATAAAGAAAAGTTTAATACCGTATTAAAAAACAAAATTCGTGTTGTAGAAAAAGAAACTTTAAAGAATACCGGTTTATTACTAAACATTGCAGCGAATTATAGCGGTCGTTGGGAAATTCTTGAAGCGATAAAAAAAATTGTTGTAGCTATTAAATGTAAAAATTTATCTTTAAATGCAATTACTGAATCTACGGTTTCTGATTTTCTTTTAATTAATGAAAAGATTCCTGTAGATTTGGTTATTAGAACAGGAGGAGAGTGTCGCTTAAGTAATTTTTTAGTTTGGCAGATATCATATTCAGAATTATATTTTACTAATACACTTTGGCCTGATTTTGATAGAAAAGAGTTTAAAAAAGCTATTGATGAATTTTCTAACAGAGAACGTAGATTTGGTCGTGTATCACATTAAAATGTATTGTATTAAAGTTTTTGTAACATATTTGTTTCTAACAGTTAAATAATTTAACCATGTTATTTTAAAATTTTTTAAATACATAATTTGATTGTAATAAATATTTTTAATTAGGACGTATTTTAAGTGTAATAAGATTACTGAACTGAATATTTTAATTTTAAAAAAAGATGCATGTTTTACAACATTTTAATTTTAAAAATAAAACATTTAAATTATATTTAAGACAATTTTGAATTTTAGAAAATTTTTATATAAAATTTGTATTAAATTAATGTATTTACAATTGTCAGGTAAATAAAAAATTTATAAGTTATATTAAATTAAATATTTATTCGCATGATTTAATTGTTTTAAATATGTTAAAATAATTAATATTATTTTTCATGTTTGAAAAAAAAAATGTATAATTCAAATATTACAGATATTACGACATTATTACCTCATCGATATCCTTTTTTATTAATTGATCGAATTATAGCCTATCAAAAAAATTTTAATATTTTAACAATAAAAAATATTTCTTATAGTGAATTTTGTTTTACTGGACATTTTTATAAAAATCCAGTATTTCCTGGAGTTTTAATTTTAGAAGCAATAGCACAATCAGCTTGTCTATTGGTGTATAAAAGTTTTGGAATGTCATACAAAAATAATTTGTTTTATCTGACTAATATTATTGATGTCAAATTTAAAAAAAAAGTGATTCCGGGTGATCAAATGCTAATTAATGTTTTTGTTGATAAACATCACCATAGATTAATTCGTTTTGTGGGACATGTTTCAGTTAGTAAATATATTGTATGTAAAGCTACAATTTCATGCTTATTAACAAATGACGTAGTTTCACGATAGATGTATTTCGTTAAAAACATGTTTATTAAAGTTTTTAAAATTATAAAAATATGTAAGATAAAGTTTTAAAATTTGCTAAAATATATATTTTGAATTGAAATAGTTTTATATTTATAGATTTTTTTAGGGGTAAATAGCATGATTGTGTCATTTTAATTTAAGGTATAGATAGTTATTCTATTTATAAAACGAAAAGTTTTTAAAAAAATATATTAATTTTTAGTTAGTTAGATGCGTTATATAGGTTTTAAAGATTTATTATATAATTGATTTGATTGGAAAAGTTAAATGTTTAATTTTAAATTTGTTCATTTGAGAGTACATAGTGATTTTTCCATGATAGATGGATTAGTTAAACCCAACATTTTAGCTCAACATGCAAAAAAGTTAAATATGCCTGCAATAGCTATAACTGATAGTAGTAATTTGCATGGAATGATCAAATTTTATCGAGCGACATTCTCTCAGGGTATTAAACCAATTATAGGTGTGGATTTTAAAGTTTTTCCTGACGATAAGTATGTATCTTCCAATATGTTTACAAAAATTACCTTATTAGCTGTTAATAATTCAGGATATCGCAATCTTCTTTTATTATTATCACGTGCATATAAAATTGGATATAATAATAAGGTAGGTGTTTTCATAACAAAAGAATGGTTAGTTGAACACAGAAAGGGAATAATTTTATTATCAGGAGGATGTTACGGAGATATTGGCGTTAATTTATTAAATAATAATAAAAGTTTAGTATTAAATTGCTTATCTTTTTATAATCGATTTTTTGAAAATTTTTATTATTTAGAAATTATGAGGATTGGAAGAAGTAATGAAGAACAATATATTTCTAGAATTAAAGATATTTCTGCTAGAGAAGGTATTCCTGTAGTAGCTACTAATGAAGTATGTTTTTTAAATAAACAAGATTTTGAGGTACATAAAATTCGTGTATTTATTAATTTAGGTTGTACTATAAAAAGTAATTCAGCACATTATAATTATACACCTCAGCAGTTTATGCGTACTAGTAATGAAATGGAAGAATTGTTTTTAGATTTTCCTGATGCAATTTCAAATACTATAGAAATTTCTAAACGTTGCAATGTTATTCTTAAATTTAATAAATATTTTTTACCTAAATTCCAAACAGGTAATATGAATACTACTGATTTTTTAGTTATGAAAGCAAAGAAGGGAATGCAAAAGCGTTTAATACAATTATTTCCTAATAAGCAAGACAGAATTAATAATGTTAATAGGTATTATACTCGTTTATTATCTGAATTGAACGTTATTAATAAAATGGGTTTTCCTGGATATTTTTTAATTGTTATGGAATTTATAAATTGGGCTAAGAAAAATGATATTCCTGTAGGTCCTGGGAGAGGATCTGGTGCAGGTTCATTAGTATCATATGTTTTAAATATTACTGAGTTAGATCCTTTATCTTTTGATCTTTTATTTGAAAGATTTTTAAATCCAGAACGAGTTTTTATGCCAGATTTAGATGTTGATTTTTGTATGGACAAACGAGATAAAGTTATTGAACATGTTTCAAAAATTTATGGAGAAGAGTCAGTATCTCAAATTATTTCTTTTGGAACATTAACAGCAAAATCTGTTATTAGAGATGTTGGGCGTGTTTTTGGTTTTCCGTATGGATTTTTAAATAGATTATCTAAATTAATACCTCTAGATTTAGGTATGACGTTAGAAAAAGCAATTTCTCAAAAAGTAGAATTATTAGAATTATACAAGTTTGACAAAGATGTAAGAGAGTTAATAAATATAGCTAAAAGATTAGAAGGTATAACTCGGAATGTTAGTAAGCACGCTGGGGGGGTAGTTATTTCTCCAAAAAAGATAACTGATTTTGTTCCATTATATTATGATGAAAACGGTAATAATCCAGTTACTCAATTTGATAAGAATGACATTGGATATACAGGATTAGTTAAATTTGATTTTTTAGGTTTAAAAACATTAACTGTTATTCATGGAACGGTAAAGATGATTAATACTAAATTTTCAAACAATCAAAAAAAACTAATTAACATAAATACTATTTCTTTAAAAGATAAAAATTGTTTTAAGTTTTTGCAAACTGCGCAAACTATTGCAGTATTTCAATTAGAATCTAACGGTATGAAAGATTTAATTAGACGATTAAAACCTGATTCATTTGAAGATTTAGTTGCTTTAGTAGCTTTGTTTCGCCCTGGTCCATTGCAATCAGGTATGGTAGATAATTTTATAAATAGAAAACATGGTAAAGAAAAAATTTTGTATCCTAATAAGGAGTGTCAGCATGCTTTGTTAAAGCCTATTTTAAAATCAACGTATGGGATTATTTTATATCAAGAACAAGTTATGAAAATAGTTCAAGTTTTTGCAAATTATACTTTAGGACACGCAGATCTGTTACGTCGAACTATGGAAAAGAAAGATCAAGTAGAAATGAATAAACATAGAGAAATGTTTAAAAATGGAGCTAAAGAGAATAATATTAATACTAAACTGTCAACAAAAATTTTTAATTTATTAGAACAATTTGCTGGATATGCTTTTAATAAATCTCATTCTGTATCTTATGCTTTGGTTTCGTATCAAACTTTATGGTTGAAATTATATTACCCTGAAGAATTTATGGCTTCTGCTATGAATGCAGACATAGATAATATTAAGAAAATTGTTGTTTTAATTAATGAATGCAAAGTAATGAAATTAAAGATTATTCCCCCAAATGTTAATCAAAGTGATTATTATTTTAAAGTAGATGATGATAAAAATATTATTTATGGGTTAGGAGCTATTAAAGGAATTGGGAAAAGTGTAATATTAGATATTGTTAACGCAAGAAAAAATAGAAAACGATTTTCTGAATTGTTTGATTTATGTGTATCTGTTAATTCTAAAAGAATAACTCACAAAGTAATTGAAAAATTAATTATGTCTGGAGGATGTGATTGTTTCGGTTTAAATCGTTCTATTTTAATGCATTCATGCGAGTATATAATAAAGTCAGCTAATCAATATTTAAAATCTATTATTTTAAAAAAAAGAGATTTATTTGGATTATTGTTAGACGATTTTAATGTAATTAAAAAAAAATATTATTCAATTAAAAAATTATATTCTATGAAACAAATATTAGATTGGGAAAAAGATAGTTTAGGTTTATATTTGACAGGTCATCCTGTAGATGAACATGTACATCTTCAGATGAGATATAATAACGTTATTCGTTTAAAAGATTTATTTAATAATAAAATTACAACAGAACAAATTTCTATTTTAGGAATGATTTCATTTTTAAAATTTAAAGTAACAAAAACTAAAAAAAATATGGTGTTTATGATATTAGAAGATAGTTTTGTTCAAATAGAAGTAATAATATTTGACAATATATTAAGAAGATATAGACATCTTTTAGAGAAAGAAGTAATAATTATTGTAACAGGTCGTATTCAAAAATCGATGTTTAGTAAAAAATATATTGTTTTAGCAGAAAAATTAATATAAACAAAATGAATGTTTTTAATTATAATGTTGTACTAAAATGTAGTATATTGAAATTAAATATTCAATTTTAAAAAGATATTTTTAATTTTTTTAAAATATATTTAAAATAATTTTATTTAATTTTAAACAGCATAAAAAATACATTTATTTTAAAGAATTATTCAGAATAATTTTAAAAACATGATTTTTATTAATAATTTTTTTGACATTTTTGTGTCTTTCTCGATATTCAACCATATCATTTTTTAGTAATTTTTCGCTAATAATAATACTATATGGAATTCCTATTAATTCTATTTCTGATAGAGTTATACTTAAATTCTGTTTTCTGTCATCTAGGAGTGCATCAATGTTATTTTTCTTGCAAAAGTTATATATTTTTTCTGATTGTTGTTTGACTAATGTTGATTTGTGAAAGCATACTGGTATAATTGCTATAGTAAATGGTGCAATAGAATCAGGCCAAATTATCCCATTTTTATCATTATTTTGTTCAATAATAGCTGCAATTATTCGTGTAATTCCAATTCCATAACAACCCATAATTAAAGTATCTTTTTTTCCAATTTTATTTTGAATTTTTACGTTCATGATTTTAGAATATTTTTTACCTAATTGGAATATATGGGCTATTTCAATGCTTTTTTGCATTTTTAGTTCTCCTGCTCCATCAGGACTTGGATCACCTTCTAAAACATATCTAATATCATAAGTTTGTGGTATTGATATATCTTTATTCCAATTCATATTGTTAAAATATTTATTTGTAATATTAGATCCAATAGTAAAGTTTTCTAAATTAATTACAGAAAAATCAGCTATTACAGGAAAATCTAGATTAATAGGTCCAATAAAATCTTTAGTTGTTCCTGTTACGTTTAATATTTCTTGTTTAGATGCAAATATTAGTGGATATTCGATTTCGTTTATTTTTGAAAGTTTGTATTCATTAATTGTATGATCTTCTCGAATTAATATGGCTACAAATAAGTGTTTACTAAAGTTTTTTGTTTTAACTAATATCGTTTTTATGGTGTTTGACTTTTTGAAGTTAGGTGTATTTGACAGTTTTTTATATATATCGTTATTATTTCTTAATATTTTAATTTTTTTAAAGTAGTTATTTGTACTATATTTAATATGGTTATTTTGAATAGAAGTAGCTACTTGAATATTAGCTAAATAATTAGATTGTGTGGATAATACAATAACATCTTCTCCAGTATTACTTGGTGCTTGAAATTCATGTGATTTTAGGCCTCCCATAAGTCCGGAATCTGCTTCTACAGCATAAAATTTTAGTTTCATTTTTTTGAATATTTTTATATATGTTTGGTACATCAAATTATAAGTTTTTTCTAGTGATAACATATTTATATGAAATGAATATGCATCTTTCATCATAAATTCTTTTGTTCGTATTATTCCGAATCTTGGTCGAATTTCGTCTCTAAATTTAGTTTGAATTTGGTATAATATTAATGGAAGTTGTTTGTAGGATTGAAGTTCATTTTTAATAAAATATGTAATCATTTCTTCATGTGTAGGCCCTAAAATAAATTTTTTATTTGTTCGATCAGTTACTTGAAATAATTCTTGTCCATACGTTATTACACGTTTACTTAAATCCCATAAATTTTTTTTTTGTAAAAATGGCATAGCTATTTCCATAGCTCCGCATTGTTTCATTTCATTCTTTATAATTCTAATAACTTTTTTTAATATTCTTAAACCTGTAGGTAGCCAAATATATGTTCCTGAGGTATTTTGACGAATAATTCCTGCTCGTAACATTAGAGCATGACTAATACAATCGGAATTATGAGGTGTTTCTTTTAATGTCGAAAATAAATATTTTCTTGCTTGCATTGTTTTTAAAACCTTAATTAAATTATTTTGAAATAAATTCTACGTATAAATTTAATTTTCAATGTTTTATAAAAGTTGAATAAACGTAATATTTATAATATTTTAGTAATTTAAATTATTACGTAGTAATATTTTATTGTGACATTTATATTTACAATGTTATAAATAATATTTTTTTAAATAATATTATTTAATTTATGTATTAATTAATAATATCATAGAATCTATTGGTAATAATAAAATTACCAGATAATAATTATTTAAACAATTTTAATAAAATAATAAATAATGCGTTAGTTTTATTTTTTATTAATAATTTAATTAATAAAATAAGTATATCAGCAACAATATAATTGTGTTTTTGTTAAAATTATATTTTAATTTAAAATTTAAGGCATATTTTTATGAATCATGATGAATCTGAAGAAAAGACTGAAAGTCCGACTAGTTATCGATTAAAAATTTCCAAAGAAACAGGACATAATAGATATTATCGTGAATTGTATTCATTACTTATTTTAACTATTACGTTAATTAACTTTTGGTATAATCAGCGGTTAATTTTGACTTTATTAAAAAGAATTTTTTATTTAAGTTTTACTTTTAATAATTCTATTTTTCAAAATGATTTATTTTTAGATCACAATTTCTTAATGATTTTTCAAGATAATCTTATTTCATTATTAGGAATAATTTTTTTTCCTATGTTAATTTTTATGTTTCCTGCAATGATATTATGTTGTTCTAATTTTAATTTTAAATTTATAAAATTTGATATTAATAAATTAAATCCAATATTAGGATTTAAGAATGTGTTTTCTATTAAGAGTATTGTTGATTTATTTAAAACAGTCTTAAAAATAGTTTTTGTGAGTATTGTAGTATATTTATTTATATCTAAATATTTTTTAAAAGTATGCTTTTCCTCAAATTTTACATTTGATTATATATTAAATTATAGTGTACGCACTATTTTTTTGTGTTTTTTGACTATTTTAATATTTTTTATTCCAATTATTATCATTGATTTATTTTGGGAAAAATATAATTTCTATAGAAGTTTACGTATGACGCGAAAGGAAGTTAGTGATGAATTGAAAAATATGGAAGGAAACCCTCGTATAAAATCTCGTATCCGTCAAATAATGTTTTCAATTTCAAATCGTCGTATGTTATCAAATGTATCAAAATCTGACGTTATCGTTGTAAATCCAATGCATTATGCTATTGCTATTAAATATAATGAAACTAACATGTATGCTCCAAAAATATTAGCAAAGGGCATCGATGAATTAGCGATAAAAATTAAAAAGATAGGTAATAATCATTCTATTCCAACTCTTGTTTCGCATTCCTTAGCTCATGTTTTATATTATCGAACTGAAGTTGGAGAATATATACCAAGTGTATTATATGAAGCTGTTGCTGAAGTATTAGCTTGGGTTTGGAAAATTCGGCATTGGAAAATAAAAGGTGGAGTATTTCCGCGTACTCCTGAAAAATTTTTTATTCCTTCGGAATTGTATGAAAAGAGGATAAAAAAACGTGGCTAACATCTTGTCTATATTTAAAACGTTCGAAATAAAAAGATTAGTTAAATTTCAGACGTTATCAGGTCCGGTATTGATTTTAATAATTTTATCTATGATGGTTTTGCCGCTGGCGCCGTTTATTTTAGATTTGTTTTTTACATTCAATATAGCATTGTCAATAGTAGTATTATTAATGTCTATGTTCACTACTAAAACATTAGAGTTTACTTCTTTTCCTACAATTTTATTGTTTTCTACATTATTAAGGTTGGCATTAAATATTGCATCAACGAGAATAATTCTTCTAAATGGTCATATTGGATCATGTTCAGCTGGAAACGTTATACAGGCGTTTGGTCATTTTTTAGTAGGCGGTAATTTTACTATTGGAATTATAGTGTTTATTATTTTAATAATTATTAATTTTATGGTTATTACTAAGGGAGCAAGTAGAATTGCAGAGGTTGGAGCTAGATTCACGTTAGACGGTATGCCGGGAAAGCAAATGGCTATTGACGCAGATTTAAATGCTGGTTTAATTGGAGAAAAACAAGCTAAAAAGAGACGTATAGAAATTAATCAAGAAGCAGATTTTTATGGTTCTATGGATGGAGCTAGTAAATTTGTTAGAGGAGATGCTATAGCTGGAATTTTAATTATGATTGTTAATATTATTGGAGGTTTAGTTATTGGTATATTGCAACATAATATGACATTTTCACAAGCAGCACAAGTATATACAATTTTAACTATTGGAGATGGATTAGTAGCACAGATTCCAGCTTTAGTAGTTTCAACTGCGTCAGGAGTGATCGTTACTCGAGTGAGTACAGATCAGAATGTTAGTGAACAAATTGTAAGTCAACTTTTTTGTAATCCTCAGGTAATTCTCTTA
This sequence comes from Buchnera aphidicola str. Bp (Baizongia pistaciae), assembly GCF_000007725.1. Classification (NCBI taxonomy): domain Bacteria; kingdom Pseudomonadati; phylum Pseudomonadota; class Gammaproteobacteria; order Enterobacterales; family Erwiniaceae; genus Buchnera; species Buchnera aphidicola. The sequence continues at coordinate 263,417 of NC_004545.1, forward strand.
AGTGGAATAGTTTTAGGAGTTTTAGGATTAGTTCCTGGTATGCCTAACATTATTTTTTTAATATTTACAACATTATTATTTTTTATATCTTGGTTAATATATCGTAATCCTGTAATATTTACGAATTTTGAATCAACTATGAAAAAAATTGATAATACTAATTTTTGTAATATATCTGATGCATCATGGAATGACGTTCAATTAGAAGGTTCTATTAGTATTGAATTGGGTAATTTATTAATTCCAATGATTAAAGTTAATTCCAAAAAAAGTAATTTATTAGATAAAATTCGTAACGTTAGAAAAAAATGTGCTAAAAATATTGGGTTTTTACCACCGTTAGTTCATATTAGGGATAATAATAATTTACCTGGTAACTGTTATTGTATTTTAATCAAAGGAATTGAAATAAGTAAAGGGACGGTGCAATGTGGTAAGTTTTTGGCAATTAATTCAGGTAATGCATCTGGACCATTACCATTACCAGCTGAAGAAACAAGTGATCCGATTTTTAAGTTTAAATCGTTTTGGATTACGAGTGAGCTTATAAATCAAGCTAAACAGAAGGGTTATAATATTGCTGAAGATAGTACTGTTATTTCAACGCATTTAAATCATATTATTTTAACTCATATAAGTTTATTGTTCGGACGTCAAGAAGCTCAACAATTATTAGACTATGTAAGTAAATTTTGTCCGAAATTAATTGAAGATTTGATTCCAAATTCTATTAATTTAACTATTTTTCATCAGGTATTGCAAAATTTATTAATTGAAAATGTTCCGATTCGTGACATGCAAACTATTTTAGAAACCTTAATTACGCATGCACCGAATTATCAAAATGACTCGCAAATTTTAACTAGTTTAGTTCGCATTTCTTTGGGAAAATTAATTATTCAAAATATTTTTCAAAATAATAAAATAGAAGTTATTAAATTTGACTCTAAATTAGAACAGATTTTACTTAAAACTATTGCAAACAAAGATAGTGTTCTTGAACCCGGGTTGTATAACTATATTGTAGTTAAATTACAGCAAGAATATAATAATTGTAAATTAAAAAATATACCATGTGTATTATTAGTACATCATAATTTACGTGTTTTTATAGCAAAAATGTTGTTAAAAAATATCCCGAAAATTTTTGTTTTATCAAATTTAGAATTAGAGGATGTTACAAAAATATATACAACTAATATTATTGGAGATCAAACAAAAACATAAGAAAAAATGTAATTATATATCTAAAAAAGTGTGGTACATATTTATTTTTATGTATCACTCTATAAAAATTAATTTTGTATGTAAAATGCAATAAAATATATTTAGCATGAAATAAAATTTAGGTAAAGTATAATTTTTAATAAATACAAATAAATATTAGTCGTTTAAGATTACATATATTTTATTGTAGAAATTCCAATTATAAATAAACCTTTTTTTAAAGTTCTAGCTGTTAACAGGGACAATAATAGTCGATTTTTACGAATTTTAGTGTTTTTAGATTTATATATGGAACATTTTTCGTAAAATTTCGAAAAAATTTTTGATAGTTCATATAGATATTTGCATATAATATGTGGAGCACTATGTTGCAACGATTCTAATATTATTTCTTCAAATTGAAATAATTTAATAGCTAATTTATTTTCAAGTAATTCTGTCAGTATGATATTTCCGGAAAGTTTTAACATTGATATATTCAATTTTTTAAATATAGATAGTATTCTTATATATGCATATTGCATGTATGGTGCAGTGTTTCCATCAAATGTCAATATTTCGTCCCATTTAAAAATATAGTCTGTTAATCTATTTTTAGATAAGTCAAAATATTTTATTGCACCTATTCCTATTTTTTCAGATAAATATTCTAACTCTTTGTTGGATAAGTTTTTATTTTTATTTTTTGCAATCTTTTTCGCGCGCTTTATTGCTTCATTTATTAGATCAGATAATATTATGTTGTTTCCAGAACGGGTGCTGAATGGACGTTTATTTTTTGAACAAATCATTCCAAATTCATTATGTCTAATAATAATGTTATTAGATATGTATCCAGCTTTTTTAGCTATTTCTAAGATTTGTTTTAAATATTCTTTTTGACGAGAATCAATAAAATATAAAATTTGGTCAGCACGAAGAACTTCGCAACGGTATTTTAAACACGCGAGATCAATAGTAGAATATAAAAATGCACCATCCTGTTTTTGAATTATCACGCCCATTGGTGCCCCGTCTCTATTTTTGAATTTATTTAAAAATACGATGTAAGCACCATTACATTGTTTTGCAATTTTTTTTGTTTTTAAGTCCTGTATAATGTCAGGTAGCATATCATTATAAAAACTTTCTCCGACAATATGTTTATTTGTTAAAGTAACATTTAATTTTTTATAAATTTTTTGATTTTCTGTTATAGTTTTTTTAACAATTTTTTTCCAAATTCTTATGCATTCTTTATCTTTTTTTTGTAATTTTACAACATAATTTCGTGTTTTTTTAGAAAATTCTGAATCTAAATCAAAATTCACTTTTGCTTTTTGGTATAATTCATTTAAATCAAGTTGATTGATTTCATTATAAGATATAAAGTTTTGTTTTAAATAAGCGATAATCATTCCGAAATGTGTACCCCAATCTCCAATGTGGTTAATTCGCATAACGTTATGTCCTAGAAATTCTAATATGCGAGCTGTAGCATCACCTAGAATGGTTGAACGAAGGTGTCCTACATGCATTTTTTTTGCAACATTTGGTGATGAATAATCTATAATAATATTTTTTGGTGTGACTTTTTTTATTCCTAATCTAAATGATTTTATTTTTTTTGTTAATTCTTTTTCTAACCATGTTTTATTAATAAAAATATTTATAAAACCTAATTTTGAAGCTGTAATTTTCTTATACATTTTATATTCATAATAACGCATGTTAGAAATAATATATTTTGAAAGAACATATGGATTTTTATTTAAATTATTAGCTAATTTTATAATTCCATTTACTTGGTAATCCCAAACTTTTTTGTCGGAAGTTCTGACAATTGCAAGGTCTTCATGTGTTATAAAAATTTTTATAATATTTAATACTTTTTTAATGTGTTTTGATATTATAGATTTAATAGTCATGTGATCCTATATAGAAATTTTTATTAACATTATTTATTAATATTTATTGTATATTAAATAATACAAAATATAAATTATTTCAGAAATTTTAAATATTTGTATAAGTAATATTTTTGTAATTAAAATAGCTATTTGTATTTTTCTATTAAAAGATTATTTAAATAAACTAAATTACAAATTTATTAGTTAATTTAATAAATAAATATTTAAAATTGTTGACAAATGTATAAAAAGATGTAAGTATGTAAAGGTATTAAAAACAACGCTCTTTAAAAAAATATCAGAAAATTCATGTGGGCACGCCAAATTAAAGATGAATTAAGTAGCATTTAGCTTTTATTAAAGTATTGTTCTTGTTTTTTTTTGAGAACTTAAAATTGAAGAGTTTGATCATGGCTCAGATTGAACGCTGGCGGCAAGCTTAACACATGCAAGTCGAGCGGCATCGAAGAAAAGTTTACTTTTCTGGCGGCGAGCGGCAAACGGGTGAGTAACATCTGGGGATCTACCTAAAAGAGGGGGACAACCATTGGAAACGATGGCTAATACCGCATAATGTTTTTAAATAAACCAAAGTAGGGGACTAAAATTTTTAGCCTTATGCTTTTAGATGAACCCAGACGAGATTAGCTTGATGGTAAGGTAATGGCTTACCAAGGCGACGATCTCTAGCTGGTCTGAGAGGATAACCAGCCACACTGGAACTGAGATACGGTCCAGACTCCTACGGGAGGCAGCAGTGGGGAATATTGCACAATGGGCTAAAGCCTGATGCAGCTATGCCGCGTGTATGAAGAAGGCCTTAGGGTTGTAAAGTACTTTCAGCGGGGAGGAAAGAATTATGTCTAATATACATATTTTGTGACGTTACCCGAAGAAGAAGCACCGGCTAACTCCGTGCCAGCAGCCGCGGTAATACGGAGGGTGCGAGCGTTAATCAGAATTACTGGGCGTAAAGAGCACGTAGGCGGTTTATTAAGTCAGATGTGAAATCCCTAGGCTTAACTTAGGAACTGCATTTGAAACTAATAGACTAGAGTCTCATAGAGGGAGGTAGAATTCTAGGTGTAGCGGTGAAATGCGTAGATATCTAGAGGAATACCCGTGGCGAAAGCGACCTCCTAAATGAAAACTGACGCTGAGGTGCGAAAGCGTGGGGAGCAAACAGGATTAGATACCCTGGTAGTCCATGCTGTAAACGATGTCGACTTGGAGGTTGTTTCCTAGAGAAGTGGCTTCCGAAGCTAACGCATTAAGTCGACCGCCTGGGGAGTACGGTCGCAAGGCTAAAACTCAAATGAATTGACGGGGGCCCGCACAAGCGGTGGAGCATGTGGTTTAATTCGATGCAACGCGAAGAACCTTACCTGGTCTTGACATCCATAGAATTTTTTAGAGATAAAAGAGTGCCTTAGGGAACTATGAGACAGGTGCTGCATGGCTGTCGTCAGCTCGTGTTGTGAAATGTTGGGTTAAGTCCCGCAACGAGCGCAACCCCTATCCTTTGTTGCCATCAGGTTATGCTGGGAACTCAGAGGAGACTGCCGGTTATAAACCGGAGGAAGGTGGGGATGACGTCAAGTCATCATGGCCCTTACGACCAGGGCTACACACGTGCTACAATGGCATATACAAAGAGATGCAACTCTGCGAAGATAAGCAAACCTCATAAAGTATGTCGTAGTCCGGACTGGAGTCTGCAACTCGACTCCACGAAGTAGGAATCGCTAGTAATCGTGGATCAGAATGCCACGGTGAATACGTTCCCGGGCCTTGTACACACCGCCCGTCACACCATGGGAGTGGGTTGCAAAAGAAGCAGGTAGCTTAACCAGATTATTTTATTGGAGGGCGCTTACCACTTTGTGATTCATGACTGGGGTGAAGTCGTAACAAGGTAACCGTAGGGGAACCTGCGGTTGGATCACCTCCTTAAAAATAAAATAGTAATCTTTGATTTTTAGGTTGTGCCCACATGAATTTTCTGATAAAAGGCTTGTAGCTCAGCTTGGTCAGAGCGCACCCCTGATAAGGGTGAGGTCGGTGGTTCAATTCCACTCAGGCCTATTACAAGTTTCTTCTAAATAAATGATTAACTTTATTAGAAACAATAAGGGGTTATAGCTCAGCTGGGAGAGCGCTTGCTTTGCACGCAAGAGGTCAGCGGTTCGATCCCGCTTAACTCCAAATGTATTATATTTAACTTTTATCTTTTATTTTTCTTAAGTAAATAAAAAAATTTAATGAAAAACTTAAATCATTATGTATTTTAACTTGATGTCTTAAGTTCGTATTATTTAGTTGAAGAAAGGGATTTATTTTTTTTTCAATTTTTAAAGTACTTGGTAGTGTACATTGTGTTTTTGATTTTTTGATGTTATTGTAGTAATTTAGTATGTTTAAGTTTTTTGGAAATATTTTTTTAAAAAATTCTAAATTAGATCTAGTATATTCATGGGAGCAATATATCAATGTATCATTAGGTAATTTAGATATTGTTCTTAAGGAATTATACATTTTTATCATCATTCCATTTTTAACCCTCCCGCACCCCCCTGAAAATATGCTATCGCCACAAAATAAAAATGGAGGACAATAGTATGCAGTATGTCCATTAGTATGTCCTGGAGTAGGTATAATATAAAATTTTGTATTTAATATTTCAATAGTATTTCGATTATCTATTAGGTTTTTCGTTCCGCAAAATTGTGTTTCTAATGGTCCATAAATAGATATTTCTGGATATTTATATAATAAATTTTTAACACCTTGTATATGATCAAGGTGATTGTGTGTTAGCAAAATAATTTTAGGATTCAAATTTAATTTTTTTATCTTTTTAATTACAGAATTAGATTCACCTGGATCAATGATAATACAATCTTTACTTGAATTAAACATTATCCATACATAATTATCAAATAATACCTTAGTAAAAATTATTTTCATATTAATTCATTTATTTCCTCAATATTTTTAAAGTGATATGTAGGTATACAATATTATAAAATGTACCCGAAATCTTTTAAAGTAGGAAATTTTGCTGATTCGCGAGCTAAGTGATCACATTGTTCGTTTTTTTTATTTCCAGAATGACTTTTAATCCATTTCCAAGTCACTTGATGTAAGTTTAAAGATTTTTCTAAGCGTAACCACAAATCAACATTTTTAACATAAGTTTTTCTCGAAGTTTTCCATCCTTTTGTTTTCCAATTCTTAATCCAATATAAAATACCTTTTTGAACATATTGACTATCTGTTGATATTGTAATACAACATGGTTGTTTAAGTGATTCGGTAGCTACAATGATTCCCATTAATTCCATTCGATTATTAGTTGTTAAGTAAAATCCAGAACTAGATATATTTTCATATTCTAAATGTTGTATAATAAAACTATATCCTCCTGGTCCTGGATTTCCTAAACACGATCCATCAGAAAATATTTTAATAGTTTTTAACATAATGTGTTTTCTCTATTTAACTTATATAATTAACTATTTATACAAAAATATGAAAAAATATGATAGAAAAATTGTTTTAGACATTGAAACTACTGGTATGAATCCTGCTGGGTGTTTTTATAAAAATCACAAAATTATTGAAATTGGAGCTGTGGAAATGATAAATAACGTTTTTACTGGTAATAATTTTCACAGTTATATTCAACCCAATAGATTAATTGATAAACAATCTTTTAAAATTCATGGAATAACAGATAACTTTTTATTAGATAAACCAAAATTTCATGAAATTTCAGTAAAGTTTTTAGAATATATTACAAATTCTGATTTAATTATTCATAATGCAAAATTTGACGTAGGTTTTATAAATTATGAGTTAAATATGATCAATAGTGACAAACGAAAAATATCTGATTATTGTAATGTTGTTGATACTTTGCCATTAGCTAGACAATTATTTCCAGGAAAAAAAAATAGCTTAGATGCTTTATGTAATCGATATAAAATAAATGTTAGTCATCGAGATTTCCATAGTGCGTTAATTGATGCAAAATTATTAGCTAAAGTATATACATTTATGACTAGTTTTCAACAGTCAATTTCAATTTTTGATAAAAATAGTAATTTGAATTCTATTCAAAAAAATGCAAAACTAGATTCTAGAGTTCCTTTTCGATCAACATTATTACTAGCAACTAAAGATGAACTTCAACAGCACATGAAATATTTAAAATATGTAAAACAAGAAACAGGAAATTGTGTTTGGCTTGAAGATAAATATAATTAAACTATATTGACACTTCTCACATTAAATTATACAATGAATAAAATCAAATAGATAGTTTAGATTATCTACAGTAGTATATTTTAAAAGGTGCGGTAGTTCAGATGGTTAGAATACTGGCCTGTCACGCCGGGGGTCGCGGGTTCAAGTCCCGTCCGCACCGTATTACGTAGCACATTATATTTAGATTTTAAAACGTTTAACAAAAATTTTAAAACAAAAGTCTTAGTTTTTTGTTTTAAAATTTTAGTTTTTAAAATTGAGTAGTAGATAATAATTAAATGTTCATGAATATTTATTCTTTTTGTGATATAAATTATTTATTTTTAAATGATTTTGAAACGTAGTAACGTGATCATAATAGCATAAATTTTATAGATATTATCTGTTTTTATAAATAGGTATACCATTTTGTAGTTGCAGGACTATTATGAGTAAGAAATATATCGTTACTTGGGATATGCTACAAATTTATGCTAGAGAATTAGCCCAAAAGCTATTACCTGTTAATCAATGGAAAGGAATTATTGCAGTTAGTCGTGGTGGTTTAATTCCGTCTGCGTTGTTAGCAAGAGAATTAAATATTCGATTTGTAGATACTATTTGCGTGTCCAGTTACGATCATAATCGTTTACGTGACTTAAAAATATTAAAGTATGCAGCTGGAAACAGTTCTCAAATTATTATTGTAGATGATTTAGTAGATACAGGTGGAACTGGAAAAATAATTCGAAATTTGTATCCTAAAGCAAAGTTTGTAACTATCTTTGCCAAACCCATGGGTAAATTATTAGTAGACGAATATATTATAGATATACCACAAAAAGTGTGGATTGAGCAACCTTGGGATATGGGAGTTACTTATCAATCTCCTTTGGTAAGAGATTTGTGATTGATCTTTAATTATTAAATCTATTTTAGAGATATTTCAGCTAATAAATTAATAAGTAAATTTTGTAACAATAATTATGATTATGTTAATGTAAAATGAATTATACGGATGGAAATTTTAAATTATGAATATAGATAATGATTTATTAAGTAAAAATAAAGAAGCAAAAGTCGTATCTGAAAATTCTACCGTCGAAATAAATGATGTTACTAATAGTGATAGTAAAAATACTGATAACGATTTTCAAACAGAAGAATTAAATAATTTCGAGAAAATTTTTTTAAATTTAAATTCTGATTTGTTAAATCAACAATTGTTAGTTAAAAATAATCTTAAACTGTACAAAATAAGAGCGGAAAAAGAAATTAATCGTGCTTATAAATTTTCTTTAAAAAGTTTTATTTCTTCGTTGTTTCCTGTTATTGATAGTATGGAATACGCCTTAAATTTATTCAAAAAAGATGATAAAATATTATGTTTAATTTTTAATGAATTAGATAATGTTTCTCAATCTTTAATGAATTTGTTAGTTAAATTCGGAGTTACGTCCATAAAAGATATTAATATTGCTTTTAATCCTGATATACATCAAGCTATAACTACACAAGTATCTAAAGATATTAAAAATAATTATGTTATTTCAATTATGCAAAAAGGTTATCTATTATACGATAGATTATTACGTCCTGCGATGGTTATTGTTTCTAAAAATGATATTTAATTATATACTTTTGTTATTTAAGTTTACGATTTATTTTTTGTTTTCTCAGTTCTCTTGGATTTATTTTTAACGGTCTATAAATTTCAAGTCTATCTTTGTTATTTAAAATATGATTAAGTGATACTAATTCACCATAAATTCCAATTTTATTATTTTTTTTTATATTAATTTGTAATATTTTTAGAGCTTCATGAACTGGAGTGCCTATGTTTAGTTTAATTTTTTTAACATGCTGAATTTTATTTGTAAAATATACAATTGTAATTGTGATCATTAAGTTTAAAGAAATAAAAATTTAAGTTTAACTAAAATTTTCTCATACTACAGAAAATATTCAATTTTGTAAATAAAAATTTTTTAACTTTAAGTAATAAATAATAAAGTGTGATACTAAAATAAGTGTTAATAAAATTGATAATATACTATGAAAAGAAATAGTAATAGAAAACCTAATGAAATTTGTATTAATCGAAAAGCTAAGTACAGTTTTTCTATAAAAGAAACATTTGAAGCTGGAATAGTATTGTTAGGTTGGGAGGTAAAATCAGTACGATGTGGAAAGATTAATATTTCAAATAGTTACATTTCTTTAAAAAATGGTGAAATGTATCTAGTTAATTCTCAATTTGATCCAATTTCTAAATCAAACTTATATATAACGTATGAATGTAATAGAATAAAAAAAATATTGTTACGCAAACGTGAAATTACATATTTATATAGTAAATTATATAAAAGTCACTTAACTATTATTGTGTTGTCTATTTTTTTTAAAAAACAATGGTGTAAAGTTAAGATTGGTATAGCAAAAGGTAAAACAATAAAAGATAAACGTGAACATAAGAAATTAAGTGAGTGGAAAAAAACACAAAATAGATTTGTAAAACGAATTCGTCATTAGGACAATTTATTATTAAGAAGTATTCGTTTAGTATAAGGATTATATATTAATATGAAGTACGTTTTTTATGCATGATAGTGACAAATATTTTATGAAATGCGCTATATTTTTAGCTAAGATTTCTGAAATGATAGGAGAAGTTCCTGTTGGTGCAGTATTAGTTTTTAATAATACTATTATTGGAAAGGGGTTAAATAGTTCTATTTTAAATCATGATCCTACTGCTCATGCTGAAATAAAAGCATTACGTAATGGAGCAAAATTTTTAAAAAATTATCGTTTATTGCATACAACTTTATATGTAACGTTAGAACCATGTATTATGTGTTATGGTGCCATTATTCATAGCAGAATTTCTCGTTTAGTGTTTGGTGCTAAATATAAAAATTTACAAAAATATATTTGTTGCAAAAATCATTTTTTTATAAATAAGAATTTTCGAAAAATATCAATTACACAAGAAGTACTTGAATCTGAATGTTCAAATTTATTAAGTTCTTTTTTTAAACGTAAAAGAAAGATAGCAACGAAATATTTTAATAACAATATTATTTAATCTAATTCATTACAAATATTTATTTAAGATAGATAGTTACGTAAAGAAATATATCTAACTGTTTTTAATCTTCGAATATTACTATTGCACATACATATAATTTTTCGTCGCTTAAACTGACATGTGTGCTTTTTGTGTTCATAGCTTGAAGCATTTTTTTTGCTTGTTTTAAAAATTTTAAATAAGGTTTTCCATTTTTATCATGATGTAATTCAAGATCACTAAATTTTAGTCCATTTCTAATTCCTGTTCCTAATGCTTTTGATGCAGCTTCTTTAACAGAAAATCTATTTGCTAAAAATTTTGTGTAGTTTTGCTTACAATTAGGCAAAATGTTTAATTCATAATTTGATAGTATTTTTTGAGAAAATTTTGTTCCTAATTTGTTTTTTATAATGCGTTTAATTCTTAAAATTGACAATATATCAATTCCTACACCAAGAATACTCATAATGTTTTATTTTTTTTAATAACCTTTAATGATAAGTAAATTGATTTGTTAAAAAATTTTTCTAAAGCTTTTCGTGCTAATGAACCACATAATTTTATTTTTTTTCCTTTACATCCAATAATTATTTTTTTATGTTGGGTGTTGTTTACTGAGATTACAGCTTCTATATAAGACGTTTTTATATTTCTATCAATAATATTTTTGGTAGAAACTTGTATAGAATAGGGTAATTCATCACCTAAATATAATATTAGTTTTTCTCTAATAATTTCTGAAACAATACTTTTAATATCTAAATTAGTTTTTAAATCAAAAGGAAAAGTTGGCTTAGGTACAATTTTCAATTTGTTTTGAATTACTTTTGATAAAATATGAATATTTTCTCCTGTTTTTCCAGATATTGGGATTATTTCTTGAAACATATGTTTTTTGCTTAAAGTTAATATATGTGGTAGTAAATGTTCTTTTGATTTTATTTTATCAATTTTGTTAATAATAGCAAATATTGGTTTTAAATATTTTTTAACTATATTTAGAATATATTCATCTTCATTAGTCCAACTAGTTTTTTCTAATATCAAAAATATAAACTGAATACTATGCATTAATGCCATTGTATTTCTGAAAGTTTTATTTTGATTTTTATAAACGTATTTTTTAGATATTCCAGGTGTATCAATATAAATCAATTGATGTTGTAAACCTATATTCATAATACCAGTAATATTGCTTTGTGTAGTATGTTTCTTTTTAGAGACAATTGATATTTTGCTATTTATTAATTTATTAATAATAGTAGATTTCCCGACATTTGGTTTTCCAATAATAACACTTGTTCCAGAAAAATATTTTTGTTTCACTCTATCCCCAATTTTATTAGTGCATTTTGTGCAGCTTCTTGTTCTGCTTTTCTTCGACTAGAACCAATACCTATTGTTTTTTCATTAATTCCGCTAATTTCGCAATAAATAGTAAACAATTGATTATGTGCTTCTCCATATACTTGTTCTACTAAATATGAAGGCAATGGTAAATGTTTAGACTGCAAATATTCTTGTAATCTCGTTTTTGGGTCTTTTTGGGTATCGCTAGGATTAATTGCTTTCAATCGGTTTTTATACCATTTTAAGATTAATTTTTCTATGGTTTTTAAGTTGCTATCTAAAAAAATACTACCAATAAGTGCTTCTACAGTGTTAGCAAGAATTGATTCTCTTCTAAAACCTCCACTTTTTAACTCTCCTTGTCCTAACTGAAGGTAATCTCCTAAATCAAATTCGTATGCTATTTTAGCTAATGTATGACCTCTAACTAAAGTAGCTCTCATTCTACTCATATCTCCCTCGTTTACATGCGGAAAACAATGGTATAATGCATTAGCAATAACAAAACTTAAAATAGAATCACCTAAAAATTCCAATCTCTCATTATGCTTACTGTTTGCACTTCTATGAGTTAACGCTTGGATCAATAAATCTTTTTTAATAAATGTATATCCTAAAATTTTTTGTAATTTTTGTATTACAGTATGATTCATGTTATTGCCAATTATACTGATATAGTGATTAGTAAATAGTAATTAATTATAATAACGTTATTGTAAGAAATACTTATTTTATAAATTTTATTATTAAAATTTAATAAATATTTCCAATTCTATCAAATTGAATACCTGTAGGCCACTGCCCTTCTTTTTTTATTAAATGCATCCATATAAAAACTACTTTTCCTATTAAGTTTTTTTCTGGTACAAAACCCCAATATCGACTGTCCAAACTGTTGTCTCGATTATCACCTAAAACAAAATATTTATGTTTAGGTACTATCCAAGTTCCCTGTTTTTGACTAAATTGTTTAAAATATAGATCTTTTTGATCAATTAATTTTTTCTTAAAAAATATATTATACGCTATTTTTTCTATTTTTTCTTGGTACATTTCTAATTGTAATAAGTTGTTGTTTGAAGATTCTAACGAATGAACATTGTTTAAAATTATATTATTTAACTTAAAATGTTTAGTAAAATCATTTGGTTTGATATATTTATAGTTTATAGAAATATTTTTTGTATGTTGTTCGTTGATATTATTGGGAGTAATTGTTAAACGTTTAGTTAATATATTGTAATTGATTTTATCTCCAGGTAAACCAACAATTCTTTTAACATAATTGATAGCATTATTATTAGGATGTTTAAAAACAACTATATCACCTCGTTTTGGAGTATTTATGAAAACAATAACATTATTTGAAAATGGGTTTTTAATTCCATAAGAAAATTTTTTTACTAATATAAAATCTCCTGGTAATAATGTAGGCATCATAGATTCAGATGGAATTTGAAAGGGTTCGCAAATAAATGTACGTATTATAAATACTATTATTAAAATGGGAAAAAAAGATGCAAAAGTTTGAACAACTTGTTTACTTTTATAATAAATTTTTGACTTCTTTATATTAAATGGAATTTTAGAATCTAGTAAGTTATGGGATAAAATTTTATTGATAATCCATAAAGTTCCAGTAATTAATGAAGATGCTAGTAAAAAACTTGACAGATAATTAGACATGATGTTCCGTTCTTATTAAGAGTATATCTTTCGTATTAATTGTTATTTAAAATTTTTAAAAATACTTCTTGAGGTATTGTTATATTTCCAATTTGTTTCATCCTTTTTTTTCCTATTTTTTGTTTTTTTAATAATTTTTTTTTGCGAGTAACATCACCTCCATAACATTTAGCTAATACATTTTTTCTTAATTGTTTAATGGTAGTACGAACAATTACTTTGGTACCTATAACAGCTTGTATAATGATATCAAATTGATGTCTTGGAATTAAATTTTTCATTTTTTCAACTACATTTTTAGCTTGATTTAATATCTTTGTTTTATGAACTATTGTAGATAAAGAATCTATTTTTTTATAATTTACTAAAATATCTAAACATTTTACATGAGCAACTTTATACAACTCAAAATTATATTCTAATGAAGCGTATCCGCTAGATACAGATTTTAATTGATCAAAAAAGTTTAATACTACTTCTGACATAGGTATACTATAATCTAACAAAATTTGATTATTGTAATATGATATATCATTTTGTACACCTCGTCTTTGAGAACATAATAACAATGTGTTACCTAAATATTTTATAGGTAATAAAATTAAACATTTTGCAATTGGTTCTCTAATTTCTTTAATTTTTTGTAGTGTTGACAACTTATGTGGAGTATCTAGGTAATAATTAGTATTATCTATCATTATTATTTTATAAATTACTGTAGGTGATGTAGCAATAATTTGAAGATTATATTCTCTTTCTAATCTAGCTTGAACAATTTCCATATGTAAAATTCCTAAAAAACCACATCGAAATCCATGTCCTAGTGCTAGGGAATGTTCAGGTTCATAAAATAAGGAAGCATCATTTAAACTTAATTTTCCTAAAGCATCTCGAAAGAGAGAGAATTGGTTAGATTGAATAGTAAATAAACCTGCATAAATTTTAGGTTTAATTTTTTTAAAACCAGATAGTACTTTTTTTGCGCTGTTAGGATGTTGAGTAATAGTATCTCCAACAGGAGCACCAGTAATATTTCGTATACCGCATATAATCCAACCTACTTCCCCACATTTTAGGATATCTTTAAATATTGGCTTTGGAGTAAAAATTCCTATTTTTTCAATATTGTAAATTTTTTTAGTACTCATAATTTGAATTTTAGTTTTTTTTGTAAGATATCCATTTTTTACTCGTACTAAGGAAACTACTCCTAAATAACAATCGAACCAAGAATCTATAATTAGTGCTTGTAGTGGGTCATTTGGATTTCCTTTTGGGTATGGAATATTATGTGTAATTGTTTCTAGTAAATTAGTAATACCTGTTCCAGTTTTTGCTGAACATAAGATAATATTATTAGTTGACAAACCTATAATATCTTCGATTTCTTTTTTAACACGTTGAGGATCAGCAGTAGGTAAATCGATTTTATTTAAAATAGGTATTACTTTTAAATTCATATCTAATGCGGTATGACAATTAGCTATAGTTTGTGCCTCTACTCCCTGTGTTGCGTCAATTATTAATAATGCTCCTTCACAAGCAGATAAAGATCGAGATACTTCATAAGAAAAATCTACATGTCCTGGTGTATCAATAAAGTTCATTTGAATTATTTTATTACATTTAGATTTATATTCAATGGTAACACTTTGAGATTTAATAGTAATTCCTCTTTCTTTTTCTAAATCCATAGAATCTAATACTTGAGAATGCATTTCTCTTTTTGATAATCCTCCACATATTTGAATTAATCTATCAGAAATAGTAGACTTTCCATGATCAACATGTGCAATAATTGAAAAATTTCTAATTGTTTCCATATATAAACAAGTGACCTCATATAAAAATAAGAAACTGTGTACATTATTTAACACATATATAGAAGCAGTGTTAATAGCAATTTTGTTAGAATAATTTAAAAAAATGTAGAAAAATTTTTTTTAATAAATGTTTTAAACATTGTTATTAATTTTAAACTTTATAATTGAAATTTCAAATGCTATATGTTGTATCGATTTTTAAAATTTTGTTTTAAAAATATTAGATGTTGAAAATAATGTTTTTTAATAATTATTTTATTTTTTATTTAATTAATATTATAATTATGTATAAGCAAGTTAATAATTAAAATGAAATTAAATATAATTATATAGTATAATTATATGTATCAACACATATTCTAATTTTAGAACGTATATTATAATTTTGATTTATATTATTAGTAATAGTTAAAATATGATTTATTTTTATTTAAAGGTTAATATAAATGATATTTAAAACATAATTAATGTAATATTGTTAAATATTAGCTAGTGTAACGAATATATGTACAAATTAAACAAAAAAGTAATTGTAGCTATGTCTGGTGGCGTTGATTCATCAGTAACTGCGTGGATTTTAAAAAAAAAAGGGTATCATGTTGAAGGATTATTCATGAAAAATTGGGAAGAACATAATAGCGATAGTGATATGCATTGTTCTTCTAAAAAAGATTTAAGTGATGCACAGGGTGTATGTAATCAATTAAATATTTTTTTACATAAAGTAAATTTTTCTTTTGAATACTGGGAAAATGTATTTCAAAAATTTTTATTCGAATATAAAATGGGCAGAACACCAAATCCAGATGTATTATGCAATAAAGAAATAAAGTTTAAAATTTTTTTTGAATATTCAATACAAGATTTACAAGCTCATTATATTGCTACTGGACACTATGTACAAAAACGTATATTTAAAAATAAATATTTTTTGTTAAGAGGATTAGATGCTACTAAAGATCAAAGTTATTTTTTGTACACTATAAACCAAAAAGTTTTAAAACAATGTTTATTCCCAATTGGGCATTTAACTAAATGTGAAGTTAGAAAAATTGCTAGAAGAATAAATTTAATTGTTGCTAAAAAAAAAGATTCGACAGGTATTTGTTTTATTAGTCCACAAAATATTAAAAAATTTTTAAATCATTATTTACCTCATAAATCTGGAAATATTATAACTACTTTAGGTCAAAAAATAGGACAACATTATGGGTTGATACATTATACTATAGGTCAACGAAGGGGATTAGGTATTGGGGGTATAAAAGGATTTAATAATATACCGTGGTATGTAGTTAGTAAAGATATTACCAATAATTCTTTAATAGTTTCTCAAGGAATGAATAATTTTTATCTAATGTCTATAGGATTAATAGCTAATGAGTTACATTGGATTAATGATATAAATATCCAAAATTCATTTTTTTGTACAGCAAAAATAAGATATCGTCACATAGACATTCCCTGTAAGATAGTCATGCATAAAAAAAAACAGATTAAAGTACTATTTGAACGCCCAGAATCTTCGGTTGCTCCTGGACAATCTGTTGTATTTTATTTGTCAGATTTATGTCTTGGAGGTGGAATTATAAAAAAAAGATTACCTGTTTTAAAATAATAATTTTACGTTTATCACAATTTTATATTTTTGGAGTACAAAATAGTTGTGGGTAAAAACTTTTATTCAATTATGTTGTCTCTAGCTGGAATATGTCAATCTATTGTTTTAGTAAATCAATTGTCTGAAACAGGAGAATGTCATTCTAAATCATTTGAAATTTGTATTGACAGTATGCTAAATCTTTATCCTACTACTGTATTATCAATATATGGAAATAAAGAGAAAAATTTAAAGTTAGGAATAACAACATTAATGTCTTTACTAAATGTTAATGCTATTTTAAAATGTAAAAATTCTATAAAAATGATACGTTATATTTTTAATTTAATAACTTTAGAAAACAGATTAGAAAATAACATAAAGTATAAAAACATTTTATTTAAGGAATTGTCTATATTAATTCAACAGCATAAAAATAGAGTATATACATATGATTTGTTAGCTGATAGATTAGCACAAATATATTTAGATACAGTGAGCAAATTAGGCTTTCGTATTCAAGTTTCTGGGTCAAAAAAAGTATTACATAATATAGTTATTCAAAATAAAATTAGGTGTATTTTGTTATCTGGAATTCGAGCAACAATGTTATGGAAACAAATTGGAGGACGTCGTTATCAATTTGTTTTTTATAGAAACAGCATTTTTCACTACGCTGATATGATATTAAAAAAAATAAATGATACGAAATATTCGTAAACATATGTTTGGTAATATATTATTATATTTAGAGGTTTTTGATGATTGCATCTCCATTATTTGCCATTTCTCCAATAGATGGGCGCTATAGTAGTAAAGTAATTAAATTGCGTAATATTTTTAGCGAATATGCTTTTTTAAAGTTTAGAGTAACAATTGAATTACTTTGGTTAAAAAAAATATCTTTATTACAGGAATTTAAAATAGTTTATAATAAAGATGTTTTAAATTGTTTAGATAGAATTATTGATAATTTTAGTAAAAAAGATGCGTTAGAAATAAAAATTTTAGAAAAAAAAACTAATCATGACGTTAAATCAATAGAATATTTTTTGCAAAAAAAAATTTTTAAATGTTTAGGCAATCATGATATTTTAGGACTAGTACATTTTGGTTGTACTTCAGAAGATATTAACAATTTGGCTTATGCTCTAATGCTAAAAGTGTCTCGACGAGATATAATTCTACCTTTATGGAATAAAATTATATTTGAAATAAAAAAAATAGCATTATTACATCATAATGTACCTATGTTATCTCGGACTCATGGTCAACCGGCCACTCCTTCAACTATTGGAAAAGAATTAATTAATTTTGCCTATAGATTAGAACGTCAGTTAAAGCAGTTTAAGAATATAGAAATTTTAGGAAAAATAAATGGTTCAACTGGAAATTACAATGCACTTCATTTTTCTCATTCTAGTGTGGATTGGCATAAAATTAGTCAAGAATTTGTGACTTCACTTGGATTGTTTTGGAACCCATATACTACTCAAATAGAACCTCATGATTTTATTTCAGAATTTTTTAGTTGTTTAGCACGAGTTAATACTATTTTAATTAATTTCAATAGAGATATTTGGGGATATATTTCATTACAATATTTTAATCAAACACCCAAATTAGACGAGATTGGATCTTCTGTCATGCCACATAAAATTAATCCAATTGATTTTGAAAACTCTGAAGGTAATTTAGGGTTGTCAAATGCGATAATTAGTCATTTAATAGAAAAATTGCCAATTTCTCGTTGGCAAAGAGACTTAAGTGATTCTACAGTTCTTAGGAATGTTGGTACGGTAATAGCTTACTCTATAATTGCTTATGATTCAATTATTTTAGGATTAAAAAAATTAAAAGTAAACACTTCTAGATTGTTGCAAGACTTAAATCATCATTGGGAAATACTAGCAGAACCTATTCAAACCGTAATGAGAAAATATGGAATTAATGATACTTATAATGAATTAAAAAACATAACTAGAGGAAAACGAGTAACTTCTGATATTATTTTAAAATATGTCAATAGTTTGAAAATTCCTAGGAATGAAAAGGAAAAATTACTTCAATTAACTCCAGAAAACTATTTAGGTTTATCCTCTAAATTAGTTAAAATTTTTAATAATTCTTCAGAACTTAAATAATTATTACAAAGTTTCTAAAAATGACCTTAAACATTATAATTATATTTAAAATATATTTTTAAATAATAATTTAATTAAATCAGTTCTTTATTTATAAAATATATTTAAAATATGAAAAAAGTAATATTATTCACATATGTAATTATTTTTTTAGTATTCCTGTCTGGATATAGTGTTGTAACTAAAAATATAGTCCATAATATTAAAAATAATTACAAAAATAATGTTTGTTCAATGAAAGTTATGCATTTATGGTTTAAAATTATAAATTTATTTTCGAAAAAGTATAATGTTGATAAGAAATTGATTACAGCTATTATTTGCGTAGAGTCTTCTGGAAATACGCATGCAGTTAGTATTTCTAAAGCTATTGGATTAATGCAAATTAAACCTTTTAGTGCAGGCCGTGAAGTATATCGTTTTAGAGGTTTATTAAATCAACCATCTGATGTTGATTTATATGATCCAAAAATTAATATTGATATAGGAACTTCATATATAAATATTTTGCGAAATAAAATTTTATCAGGTATTAAAAACTCAGAAATACTACTTTATGCAACAATTATATCTTATGCTCATGGTGCTAGTAAATTATTAAAGAGTTTTTCTTATAATAAGACATTAGCAATAAAAAAAATTAATAAAATGAAAATAAAGGAATTTTTAGATTATATTCATAATAAATATTCTGAAAAAAAAGCTTGGGATTATCTTAGTAAAGTAATGTACGTATATCATCTGGTATAACTTCTTTCAAAGAATATATTTTGCTACTTATAATACGACAATTTTATTAAGTATGTTTACGTATTTATATATGAATTATTTCATAGGATCTTTTATGGGCTTTTTAGAAGAAAAAAAAATTTTAGTAACAGGGATATCAAACAAATATTCAATTGCTTTTGGAATTGCTAAAGCATTGCATAAACAAAATGCTACGTTAGCATTTTCTTATCATACTGATAGATTAAAGAATAAAGTGTATGAATTAGCTAAAGAGTTAGGAGTTAAAATTGTTATTCCATGTGATGTATCAGATGATAATAGTATTAAAAGATTATTTTTTAATATATCAAAGAAATGGATAACTTTTGATGGATTTATTCATTCAATAGCGTTTGCTCCAAAAAATCAGCTTTCTGGAGATTATGTAAGTAGTATTACTAGGTTAGATTTTTCTAATGTTTTAGATGTTAGTTCCTATAGTTTTGTTGGAATGGCTAAAGCATGTCGATCAATATTAAAAAAAGGATCATCATTATTAACATTGAGTTACATAGGTTCTAAAAAAGTGGTACCAAATTATAATGTCATGGGAATTGCTAAAGCATCATTAGAATCTAATGTGAGATATATGGCTAGTTGCATGGGGTTAAATGGTATTCGTGTAAACGCTATATCTTCTTCACCTATTAAGACATTGTCATCATATCATATTAAAAATTTTAAGAAAATTTTAAATCATACTACTTCTCGTTCGCTAAATAATAATTTAACTACTGTTGAAGATGTAGGAAATACAGCTGCGTTTTTATGTTCTGATTTATCTAAGGGTATTACTGGACAAATAATTTATGTAGATGGGGGTTTTAACATTACTGCTATGAGTAATTCAGAATAATGTTATAGTTAGTAATATTCATTTTTGGTAACGTAAAAAATATTTATCTAGTTTTACAGAATGATTTATATTTTTCGTGTGTTTATTTTAAAATAGGTTTTATAATTATGTTACGGAATCATCCATTGTTATCGAAATTAAAAAGAAAATTAAATTCTAATATACCAAGAGTTGAAGGAATAGTAAAAAGTACAGAGAAAGGATTTGGATTTTTGGAAATAGATTCAAAAACTAGTTATTTTATCCCATTTAAAAATATGAAAAAAGTAATGCATGGTGATAGAATTACTGCATTATTAAAGATAGATAATTCTCGAGAAATAGCAGAACCTGAAAAGTTAATTGAACCATTTTTAACCAGGTTTATTGGAACAATTCAAGTAAACAAATCTATAATATCGATTATACCTGATCATCCATTTTTTAAAGAAAAAATTGTTTGTTCTGTTTCTTGCATATTACCGAAATGTGTAAAAACGGGGGATTGGGCAGTAGCTGTATTAATGCAACATAAATTAATTCAAGGTCATTATAAATTTTTGGCTAAATTAGTAAAATATATTATAAAAAAAGATGATGTTTTAGTTCCTTGGTTAGTAACTTTATCACGTTATCAATTAGAATCTGATTGTTTTAAATTAAATTCTAGTTCAATAATTTTTGATAATTCTTTGAAAAGAGAAGATCTTACACATTTAGATTTTATTACAATAGATAATTCTTCTACTAAGGACATTGATGACGCATTATATGTTGAAAAACAATCTTTAGGAGCTTTTAATTTAATAGTTGCTATTTCTGATCCTACTTCATACATCCCTTTTGGAAGTTCGTTAGATAATTTTGCATTAAAAAGAAGTTTTACTAATTATTTACCCGGATTTACTATTCCTATGTTACCTTCAGAGTTGTCTGAAAATAAATGTTCATTAAAAGTAAATAAATCTCGCCCAGTGATTGCATGTAAAATTAGGATAGATAGCGATGGTTGTATATTACACAATTATAGTTATTTTTTTTTAGCATGGATTAAATCTAAAGCGACATTAGTGTATGAGTGTGTGTCAGATTGGTTAGAACATAAAGGAAAATGGGTTCCAGAATGTAGTAATATTGCAAATCAGTTATTTATGTTAAATAGTATATATAATATAAGACGTAATTGGAGAAAAAATTATGCTGTATTATTTAAAGAACACCCAGAATATAATTTTAAATTATCTAGTAATTTTCAAGTTTTAAATGTTTTTATGGAAATGAGACGAACAGCGCATAAAATTGTGGAAGAAGCTATGATTGCAGCTAATATATGTGCAGCAAAAGTTTTATCAGAAAAGTTAGGATTTGGAATATATAATGTGCATATTGGTTTTGATGCTTCTAATTCTGAAAATGTAGTTAGATTGTTATCTAAATATGGTTTTAATTTTTGTAAAGATGAAATACGAACATTAAAAGGGTTTTGTAAGCTTAGACGTATTTTAAATAAGCATTCGTATAAATATTTAGATAATAGAATTAAAAAATATCAATCGTTTGGAGAACTTCAATTTTTTCCTGGTCCACATTTTGCATTAGGTTTGGATGCTTATGCTACATGGACTTCACCTATTAGAAAATATAGTGATATGGTTAATCATAGACTATTAAAATCTATTATTACACATACTCATGTAATTAAACCAAGTTGTGATATTTTGTTAAAAATAAACGATCGCAGAAAACGCTTAAAAATGGCAGAACGAGATTTAGAAGATTGGTTATATTCAAAATTTTTTTCTTCGATAGAATATACTAAAAATAGTTTTAACGCAGAAATAATTGATGTATTTCGTTCTGGAATCAGAGTGCGATCATTAAAAAACGGTGCAAACATTTTTATTCCATCGTCATTTTTGCATAATATTCGAAATGAATTGTTATGTCATCAAGATCAAGGGATAGTCTATATTAATGATAAAAAAATGTATAGTGTGTCTGATATAATACAAGTAAAATTAATAAATATACGTACACAAACTAGAAACTTGATAGGAAAACCTGTTTAAAAACTATTTAGATTGTATGAACTTGTATTTTTAGAAATTTTTATATTTATAAAACATCAAAATTATGTATTCCTATATAAATTAGAGCATAAAAATTTTTAAAGTATAAACTTCTAATTAATTCCATTACATGTAGTAACTTTTATATGAAAATTTAGTATATATTTTTATACTATATCGTATATATTTATAAGTTAGATTCTAATATTTATGTTATTCTTCTCGTTTTCGTTTTATGTTATTTTTAATCATAATTTTGGAGCGAAATATATATGAATGTTGAAATGTTTGATTTTTCAATTTACATTAGTTTCTTTTTCAGTTTGTTTGCTTTGGTAAATCCCATTGGTATGATTCCTATTTTCACTAGTATGACGAATCATCAATCTATAGTAGAAAGAAATAAAACTAATTTAATAGCTAATTTTTCAGTAGCTATTATTTTATCTATATCATTAATATTTGGTAGTTTTATTTTAAATTTATTCGGAATTTCAATAAATTCTTTTAGAATTTCTGGTGGGATATTAGTAATGATAATTGCAATATCTATGATTAACGGAAATTTTATTAATAATATAAATAATCAAAAAAATGGAAAGTTAGATAAAGATATTGCTAGAAACATTTCTATTGTTCCTTTGGCTATGCCTCTAATAGCAGGTCCGGGAGCTATTAGTTCTACAATCGTATGGAGTACGCACTATTCAAGTGTAGAAAATATTTTTGGATGTATGGTAACTATCATGTTATTTTCATGTTTTTGTTGGACATTATTTAAAGTGTCTCCGATTATAGTTGATATTTTAGGTCGCACTGGAATTAATATTATGACACGAATTATGGGTTTATTATTGATGTCTTTAGGTATAGAATTTATTTTAGCTGGTTTAAAAGCTTCATGTTCTAATTATTTTTAAATATCTTTAATTTAATAATTAGCTATATTATGTGGTTTTTTAATTATACCTTATCAAAAGTAATTTTGTTTGAAATTAAAATATTTATTATTTCGTATTTTTATATTTTCAATTAAATTTACAAATATTAATGAGATAATATTATGTACAAAAAAAATATAAAAATACGTAACTTAGGTTTGCGAAGAATTCAAGATGTATGTTCTTCTATGAACGATTTTACTATAACAAGAAAAATTTCGACACCTGATGAAATATGGTTGGTACAACATTATCCTGTGTTTACTATAGGAGTCAGTGGAACAAAACATGATGTATTAGTCTCTAATAATATACCAATTATATTTAGCAATAGAGGCGGAAAAATAACATATCATGCTCCAGGACAGCTAATTATATATGTACTTATTAATTTATTTCGCAGAAAATTGACAGTTAGAAGATTAATTTTATTAATGCAAAATATTATAATTTCTACTTTAAAATCTTTCTCTATTGATTCATATATATTAAATAATTTTCCTGGCGTTTACGTTAATAATAAAAAAATATGTTCTTTAGGTCTTCGTATACGAAATGGTTGTTCTTTTCATGGTATGGCATTAAATATAAATATGGATTTATTACCCTTTGAATATATTAATCCTTGCGGTAATAGTTTTAAAATGACACAAGTGATTGATATTAAACCAAATTTATGTTTTAAGATAATTAAATTAATGTTAATGCATAAGATTCGAGAAATATTTTCATGAATTTATCTTTAATAAAAAATACTTCATTTAAATTATTAATTTTTAAAACATATGGATCTATAATATATTCTATATATTATAGACTTACAAAAGTATATTTATAATATAACACTCTAGGCGTCTTATAAATTATGCGTACTAAAAATTCAAAAATTATTAATTCTGAACAAGATATATTTCGCAACAAAGTTATTCCAATAAAATTTTTATCTAATTATAATAATGAAATACTAAAAAAACCTCAGTGGATGAAAATTAAATTTCCTGTTAGCACCAATAAAATAAAAAATTTAACTCTAATATTAAGACAGCATAATTTAAATACTGTTTGCGAACAGGCATTATGTCCTAATTTAGCCGAATGTTTTAATCGAGGAACAGCTACATTTATGATTTTAGGTTCTATTTGTACGAGACGTTGTCCATTTTGCGCTGTAAGTCATGGAAAACCATCGTTAGTTAATAAAAACGAACCACAGCAATTAGCACGGGTAATATTTGATATGAAAATTAATTATGTAGTTATTACTTCTGTGGTAAGAGACGATTTGAAAGATCGAGGAGCACAACATTTTTCTAATTGTATACAGGAAATTAGAAATAAAAATAATGTTAAAATTGAAATATTAGTACCAGATTTTAGAGGAATGATGCGTGAATCATGCAAAATTATTAGTATGAATCCACCTAATGTGTTTAATCATAATTTGGAAAATGTCCCAAGGTTATATAAATTAATAAGACCAGGGGCTAGCTATATAAGATCCTTGAAATTATTAGAGTTTTTTAAAAAATTGAATCCAAATGTTCCAACTAAATCTGGTTTAATCTTAGGTTTAGGGGAAACATATAAAGAAATAGTTCATGTTATAAATGATTTATTAGATCATGGTGTAACCATTTTAACCATAGGACAATATCTTCAACCTAGCTCTAAACATTTTCCCGTACAAAAATATATTACTCCTGATGAATTTAAAAAAATTAAAAATTATGCGTTATCCATTGGTTTTAAAAAAGTTTTTTGTGGGCCACTAATACGATCTTCTTATCATGCTGAGAAATATTTTGAATAATTATAATTAAATGTTTTGTGTTTAAAAATATGTAATATTTACTATATTGTAAATATGTATTTTTTTATATGTTATATTTGTGATCTGATTAATTCTAGTGTTTTTAAAGGATTTTGAGAAGATGTGACAATTCTTCCAATTATAATATAGTCGACATTATATTGTTTTGCTAACATTGGAGTTGTAACATTTTTTTGGTCATTAGAAGAACATCCATTTAATCTAATTCCTGGAGTTAATATTTTAAAGTTTTTGACATTAATATGTTTTTTTATATTCGATATTTCTGTTCCAGAGCAAATAATTCCATCTAAATTACATTTATGTGCTATTTTTGCTAAAGACAATATGTATTTTGATAATGATATCTGAATTCCTAACTTAGACATATCAGTTTTATCTAAACTAGTCAAAATAGTTACTCCCATCAGCAACGGTTTATTTTTAAACGGTTTTAGTGCTAATCTAGCTGATTTTAACATTTGTATTCCTCCAGAAATATGAATACTAACCATCCATATATTTAAATTAGCAACTGCTTGTATAGCCCCAAATATTGTATTTGGGATGTCATAAAATTTTAAATCAAGAAATATTTTAAATCCCAATTTTTGTAATATTTTTATAAAACGAACTCCAAATAAAGTAAACATTATATTACCTATTTTTAATGCATAAATAGTAGGATTTAAATTATAAATAAATTTCATAGCTTTATTTTCATCAAAAAAATCTAACGCAATAATGATATTAATATTTTTAAAATTAGATTTTAAGTGCATTTAGAACCTCTAAAAGTGATTTTTTGTCAGTATATTAAAATTGTTTATATAAGAATTTTAAAAATTTTATAAATATCACATATTATATATTAGTATATAATAAACATTAGAAGTAATAAAATTATTTTAATATGTTAAAACTACGCACGTAAAATAATTACATTAATTTTATAAAAATATAAAATTTTTTTTAAATAAAATAATTGTAATATAAACGTTAAAGGTAAAATAATGTTTATGGAGAAAATATGAAACTGACAAAAATTTCTGAAGCGAAATTACCTACTTCTTTTGGTGAATTTTTAATGATTGTTTTTGAAGAAAGTAAAACAGATAAAAATCATATTGCATTGGTATATGGAGATATAAAAGACACAAATAATTCAGTGTTGTCTAGGATTCATTCTGAATGTTTAACAGGTGATGCATTATTTAGTATACGCTGTGATTGTGGTTTTCAATTAAAATCTGCGTTGATGGAAATTGTTAAAGAAGGTAGTGGAATTCTTATATATCATCGCCAAGAAGGACGTAACATTGGTTTATCTAATAAAATACGTGCATACGCATTGCAAGATATCGGATTAGATACTGTTGAAGCGAATCATCATTTAGGTTTTTCTGCTGACGAAAGGGATTTTTCCGTTTGCATAGATATATTTAATACATTGAATATTAAAAAAATAAAATTATTAACTAATAACCCTTCAAAAGTAACAGTTTTAAATAATGCAGGAATTCAAATTACTGAAAGAATATCATTAATTGTAGGTAGAAATGCTAAAAATTCTAAATATTTGAATACAAAAGCTCATAAAATGGGACATTTTTTACCAATTGAATATTAAAAAAATATTGTTTTTTTAAATATTTAGTATATTGTAATAAAGTGATAAAGATATATTCCTAATTTAATGTTTGGTTCTGTACAGCCTCATGTTATTTATTAATTTTATAATAATATGAAAAACGATTTAATGTGTCATTGTTTAGTTGATAACAGTGATTTTTAAGATAGATATGATGCAAAAATATTTAGTAAAACAGAAATAAAAATGTGTATTTAAATTTTATTGTTAACTGTTTTACTAAATAATATATGTAAATTTTTGTTAATTTTTATGTTTTTTAAGTTGTTAAGTGTAATTTATTTAAATATTCTATAAAAACTTAAGAATTTAGTGTAAATAAAAAATTAAAAAAGTTAAAAAATTATTAATTTACATGTATTATAAACTTTTAAATAAAACTCTCATATCCTAATAATTTTAATATATGGGTATTTACAAAGAATGTTATATATTTTGGTAGTAAATGTGTAGTATTCTAAAATTTTTAAAATATCTAAGTAACGAAAGTATTAATAACATTGTTTTGTTAGAATTTTAACATCATTATTATTATTTGTACAATTTACTTAAATTAAAAATATTTTTTGTGATTTCAATTATAATAATGGACTTAAAAAATAAAAAAGTTTTTCTATAATTTTTTTCCAATAAGAACGTATTTTCCATAACTTAGGGTCAAGTAAACTTGAATGAGATATATATTCATTATGTATTATTGCGAGTGATTTCCCAAAATTTTTGTCGTCTATAACTAATGTAATTTCAAAATTTAACCATAAACTTCTCATATCTAAATTTACGGTTCCGATTAAACTAAGTTGTTTATCTACTAAAACACTTTTACTATGCAATAATCCTTTTTTAAATTGGTAAATTTTCACGCCAGATTCTAATAATTCGCTAAAAAAAACTCTACTAGCCCATTTTACTAATAATGAATCATGACTTTTAGGTATGATTAAAATAACTTCTACTCCCCGTTGTGCTGCTGTACATATTGCGCGTAATAGATCATCGCTAGGAACCAGATAAGGTGTAGTCATAGTTAATTTTTGTTGTGCTGAATAAATTGCTGTAAGTAGTGCTTGATGGATCATATCTTCAGTAAATCCAGGTCCTGAAGCAATAACTTGTACTATAGAAGTACATTCTTTAATTGGATACGTAGGAATAATAAGATTATTTTTAACTCTTTTGGGTGAAATTTGTTGTCCAGTTTCTACTTCCCAATCACAAGAATATATTGCTCCCATAGTGGTAGATATGGGCCCTTCTATTCGAGTCATTAAGTCTATCCATTGCCCGATTCCTAAAGATTTTTTAAATAAATATGGATCTACTAAATTCATACTTCCAATATATGTTATATAATTGTCAATAAGTATAAATTTTCTATGTTGTCTAAGATCCATTCTCCTAAAAAAAAAATGCAATAAATTGATCTTGAGTGCTTCCACTATTTGAATACCAGATTGTTGCATCATATCAACCCATTTGCTTCTAAAAAATTCTAAACTTCCTGCAGAATCTAACATAAGTCTACATTTTATTCCTCGTTTTGCTGATTGTATTAAAGCAATAGCTACATTGTCTGCTAATCCTCCAGGTTTCCAAATATAAAAAACTATTTCAATAGTGTTTTTGGCTAAATAGATATCTCGTACCAAATTTTTTATTACATCTTTAGTATTTTTTAATAGTTTTAATTTATTAAACTTTATTCCCGATATGCCTTGTCGATACTTACATAACTTAAATAATGATCTCGCCACTTCACTATTATTGTTTTCAAAAATATAGTTATGTGATTTTAAATTATTAAAATGTTTATTTTTTTTAGACCATACGGATTTTATTAATTTTAGTTTTCGAGTACCTAAATAAGGTTCTTCAAGTAAGAACCAAGTACATATACCAATAAATGGAATAATATAAATTACTAATAACCATGCTGCAGAAGATGAAATTGCTCGACGCTTAGAAAGTATTCGACAAGTAACAATAATAATTATAAACCAATAACTAATAATAATTAACCAAGTTGTTATAGTAAATAGATAATTTATCATTTAATGAAATTCCCATTAATATTGCAAAATTTTTAAACAAAAAATAAGTTTTTCACAATGATATATATTTTAATAAGTATACGTTATGAAAATATATTTTATCTTTGGTATTTTAAAATATATTTTAAAATTATAAAACTTTAACAATTTTTTTATAAATATTATATTTATACAATATTTTATTAATTATTAAAAAAATTCGATATATTTTTTTAAATAATACTGAATGGTAGCAATGTTTTGGGTTGTCCAAATTCATCTACGGCTACATAAACAAATATTGCTTCTGTAGTACAATAAAATTTTCCTAACGGTTCTGATGATACTTTTTTAATCCATACTTCTATTTTTATAGTAATAGATGTGTTTCCTGTTCGAATGCAGTGCGCATAACAGCTAACTACATCACCTACTGATACTGACTTTAAAAATGTCATACCATTCACACTCACTGTCACTACTCGCCCCCTGGCTATTTCTTTAGCTAATATAGCTCCTCCAATATCCATTTGAGACATTATCCAACCCCCGAATATATCTCCGTTTGCGTTTGTATCTGCTGGCATTGCTAAAGTTCTTAATACCATTTTACCCTTTGGTTTTTGATTTTTTATGTTCATAAGATAGTTTTTGCTCTATTTAAAAGATAATATAATTTATAATCACATTATGATTTTATTGTATTATTTTTGATTTTAAAAAATATATATAAAATCCATTAATTATTACAGCTATTAATGTTAAAATAGTTAGCCCAAATATTTTAAATGTAACCCACGTTTGTTCTGAAAAATATAAAATAATATATGTGTTAGAAACAGCACAAATTAAAAAAAATATAGACCAAAACAAACTTAATTTCCGCCAAACGTTTTTAGATAATTGAATTGTATTTTTAAAAATTATATTTAATAAATTATTTTTTATAAATAAATAATTTATTAAAAAAACGATAGAAATTAGAAAATATATTATGGTAACTTTCCATTTTATATAACTGCTATTATGATAAAATAAGGTTAAAAATCCAAATACTATAACAAAAATTAAATTAATTAAATCGTGTTTATTGATTGAATTAAAAAGAATGCTTGTAATTATAAATGTAAATAATGATGCTATCATTAAAGAGAAAGATGCAATAAAAATGTCATAAAATTTATAAAAAATAAAAAATGAAATTGTAGGAATTGAATTTAATAGGAATTTCATAAAATTATATCCATAAAATATATCTAATTTTTTAAAAATTTAGGTAAAATCATATAACAACGAAATAAATAAATTATTAAAATAGATGATATGAAATTAATACATAAGTTTAATATAAAGTATGCTAGAAAGTCAGAAAAAAATTTAAAGTATGAAATTATTAATATTATAAAAATTTTAAAACATAACCAAAAAATTATGGCAGGAACTATTATTTTAAAATTTGATAATGTGATATTTATGCTAGCATAAATAGAATTTAAAATTGTTTTTTCTTCAATAAGAAGTATAATTGGTGATAAAGAAAATAATATTATAGTGGTAAATCCAGGAATAAAATACAATAAAAATCCTAATTGAGTAATTATAGTAGTAGTAAAGATTAATTGTAGTAACTTAAAAAAAGTTTTATAAGGAATGTTGTTAAAAATGGATAAAGTAATATTTTTTTTGTAAGACGTCATTTGAATAAATGTTATTAAATTTCCTAAAAGAAACGTACTTCCTATTAATAGTGAAAATGATTTTGCAATTGACGCATATAATAATAGTTTTTGTTGATCTATAGTTAACGTCCTAACAAAATCTAGTAAAGAATGATACTTTTTTATATCTAATTGATAAAATGCTAGTAAAGATCTTGCGTTAGGAGTAATAATACTATCTATAACTACAGTTATAGTAGAAGATAATAATACAAAAGTAACTATTATAGGCCACTTTGATCTTAAGAAATGAATAGTATCACGGAATAGTGAATTAGCCGTAATATGCATTTTTTCTCCTAGATAAATATAGTAGAAATTAATTTGTTAGTCATATGATTGTGATATCATTTATGTCTTGTAAATGATGTTATTTAATTTTTTTTAATATAGTTAAAATATATTCGAAAAAATATAACATTTATATTTAAATTATTGTTGCTTTCTTAAAACGGTTAGATAATTTTTTTATTTTTTTTAACATGATTTTTTTATTATTTAAATTATTAGCTATTATTTGTATGATAACAGATCCACATATTACACCAGATACACCAGATAGAATAATGTTTTTAATTTGATTTTCATTAGAAATTCCAAAACCTTGTATAATTGGAATCGACGTTAACTTTTTTAATTCTTTTACAAAGTTTTTCAATGGTGGGGTAATCTTCATATCAATTCCAGTAACACCAGAACGTGATAGTAAATAAATATATCCAGTGCTATGTTTGGATAATTTTTTTAAAAAATTTTTGCTAGCATCAGGAGGACAAACAAATATAGAATCTATATTATTTTTAATAGAATGTTGTTCAAATTCGAACGATTCTTCTATGGGTACATCTGCTATTAAAACTGAATCAATATCTATTTTTGAACATATTGAATAAAATTTTTGAATACCTAATTTAAAAATTAAATTAGCATAAATTAAGATTCCTATTGGAATTTTAGGGTTATGTGTACGTATTTTGAATAACATTTCAAAACATTTCGTTAGCGTTATATTAGCACTAAAAGCTCTTAAATTAGCTTGTTGTATTATTGGTCCGTCTGCCAATGGATCAGAAAATGGAATGCCTAATTCTAACCCATCTGCTCCATTTTTAATTAGTGAATATATTATTTCTAGTGAAATTTCTATAGAAGGGTCACCAAGTACAACAAATGGAATGTAACATCCTAATTTATATGGTATAAGGTTTTTATTTAGTTGATAATAACGATTATTCATTGTTTTATTCCTTGTATACATCAATTTTTCGAATAGTATCAATATCTTTATCACCTCGTCCTGAAATATTAACTATGATTATTTGTTTTTTGTTTGTATCTTTAGAAATCAATTTTAATGCATAAGCTAATGCGTGTGAAGATTCTAAAGCTGGAATAATTCCTTCCAATTTACATAAAATTTTAAAAGCATTAATAGCCTCGCAATCAGTGATAGAGACATATGTAGCTCTTCCAATATGTTTTAGCCATGCATGTTCTGGACCCACAGCAGGAAAATCTAAACCTGCTGAAATGGACCAAGATTCTTTTATTTGCCCCTCACTTGTTTGCATAACTGGAGCTTTCATTCCAAAATAAATTCCTGTACTACCATGTTGCATGGGTGCTCCATGTTTCCCTGTTTTAATACCTTTTCCTGCAGGTTCTACACCAATTAAACATACGGATTTATCTTTAATAAATTCAGAAAATATTCCAATAGCATTGGATCCTCCTCCAATGCATGCAATAATAATATTTGGCAAACAAGATTCTTGTTTTAAGATCTGACATCTAGTTTCTATTCCAATAATACTTTGAAACTTTTTGACCATAGTGGGGTAAGGGTGTGGCCCGGCTGCTGTTCCTATCATATAGTGAGATGTACAATAGTTTTCAGACCAGTCACGCAACGCTTCGTTACATGCATCTTTTAAAGTACCCGATCCATTTTTTACAGATATAACTTTTGCTCCCATAAGTTGCATTCGAAAAACATTTTGTTGTTGTCTAATGACGTCTTTAAAACCCATATATATTCTGCATTTCAAACCAAGTAATGCACAAGACAATGCAGTAGCAACTCCATGTTGTCCAGCTCCAGTTTCAGCGATAATTTCTTTTTTACTCATTTTTTTAGCTAATAATGCTTGTCCTAAAACTTGATTAGTTTTATGCGCACCTCCGTGCAATAGATCTTCACGTTTAAGATATAATTTTGTATTCGTATTTTTAGTTATATTTTTACACAATGTTAAAGGAGTAGGTCTTCCTGCATAATTTTTTAATAAATTGGATAATTCGTTAGTAAATTGTAAATCATTAAGTGCTTTTAGAAATTCTATTTCTAATTTATATAATGCTGGCATTAAAATTTGTGGAACATACATACCACCAAATTCTCCAAAATATGATTTTAATAAAGTCATTATTTTTTTCCTAAACAAATTAAATTGCGATAATTAAAGACTGTATGTCTTCTTAATGAATATGTAAGAGCAACTATTTTTTTAAGATCTTTAATACCAGGCGAACTTTCTAATTTAGAATTAAAATCATAACCGTAACAACCTAAATCAGTAGCTAATATGCAATTATTAATGTCAAGACCCCCCGCTAGTATAACATTATCTAATTTGCAATTTTTTAAATACTTCCAATTAAAAGTTTTTCCACTACCACCATCTTTATTGTCAATAATATATTTGTTAACGTTATAAAATAAATGTTTTTGGTTTTTTAAAAAATCTAAGTAGATAATAGACTTCCATATCTTTATATGTTTCGGAAGTATTAGTTTTAAATTATTGATGTAAATTTGATCTTCGTTACCGTGCAATTGAACGGCATGCAAAGATAGCTTTGTTCCTATATAAGCTACTCTTTTCAAATTTTCATTACAAAATACGCCAATATATTTTAAAGAAACGTTATTAATAATAGA
Source organism: Buchnera aphidicola str. Bp (Baizongia pistaciae) (assembly GCF_000007725.1). NCBI lineage: Bacteria > Pseudomonadati > Pseudomonadota > Gammaproteobacteria > Enterobacterales > Erwiniaceae > Buchnera > Buchnera aphidicola. Next base: position 297,223 of record NC_004545.1, read on the forward strand.
ATAAGCATTGTTACAATTAATATACCGAGGTGAAAATTTGCAAAAAATTAAACCTCCATAAACAATACCATATTCTTTTATTATTTTTACATCAGAAGATTGAGTCAACCCACATATTTTATTATTCCCTAAAATCATTTTACAGACAGCTTCTTCTAAATTTTTTTTTCGCATTAAATTGGATCCTATTAAAAATCCTTGTACAAATGGTTTTAGCTGTCGAATTTGATTGTAATTTTGAATTCCAGATTCACTAATGATAATTATTTTTTTTGGTATAAGAGGCGCTAGAACTTTAGTTTTTTGTATATCGATTGAGAGATTATTTAAATTTCTATTATTAATCCCAATAATTTTAGATTTTAAATTTATTGCTCGAGTTAACTCTTTTTTATTCTCAATTTCCGTTAATACGTCCATGTTTAGCATTTCGGCTATATTTCTTAGAAATACATATTGATTATCATTTAATATTGATAACATTAGCAAAATAGCATCAGCTTGATAATATCGTGCTAAATATATTTGATAAGGATCAATAAAAAAATCTTTACATAATATTGGTTGGCGATGTGCTATTTTTCTAACTATAGGAATAAATTCAAAATTTCCATGAAAATATTTTTCATCAGTTAATATTGATATTGATGATGCGTATTTTTTATAAATTAATGATATTTTTTTTAAATCTAATTTATTATTTATTATTCCTAATGAAGGAGAAGCTTTTTTAATCTCTAATATATAGGAAGGGTGAATTGATTTTAATGAATTTTTAAAATTATAGTTCGATCGTACTATTTTATTTTGAAAAGTAAACAATGGTTGTTTTTTTTTATGATATTTGACCCACATTAATTTATCATTTATTATTTCTTTTAAAATACTGTTCAAAATATAAAACCTTATTAAAATTTAGAAAGTTGAATTATTTTTTCATAAACTTTACCACTTCGAATGACTTTTAGGGCATATTCTGTATTTTTTTTTAAATTTGAATATCCAAAAATTTTAAATAAAATAGCTACATTAACGGCTATCGTTTCTGTAACAGCACTCGGTCCTTTTCCTTGAAGTATTTTTTTTATAATATTGTAATTTTCTTCAGTATTACCGCCTAAAATATCGTTTTTATGACAATATTTTACTCCAAAATCATCTGGATGTAATATATAGGAAGTAATATTATTATTTTTTAGTTCAATTATTTTAGTAAAACTATGTAATGTTACTTCATCTATATTATCACTACACACTATTATTGCATGATGATAATTTAATGTCTTTAATACTTGTGCTATAGGTAACATGAGCTTAAAATTACATACTCCCATAACAGTTAACTTAGGCATAGCAGGATTAAGTAAAGGTGCAATTATATTAAAAATTGTTTTTATACGTAAAATTTTTCGCACTTGTGTAACGACTTTAAAGTTAATATGGTATTGAGGTGCGAATAAAAAACAAATATTTAATTCATCAAGCATTTTTTTAGATTTTTCAGGAGAAATTTGAATGTTAATTCCAAATTTTTTTAAAATGTCAGCAGATCCAGTTTTACTAGATATATTACCATTACAATGTTTAGCAATTTTAAAACCGCATGCAGAACCAACTAAAGCGCTAGTTGTGGAAATGTTTATACTATTGCTATTATCTCCTCCTGTGCCAACGATATCAGAAAACATATACGTTGGTTTAGGGAAAGTTATCATATGTTCTAAACATGCTTTCACTGCACCTAAAATTTCGTTTTGAGATTCCCCTCTAATTTTTAAGGCAATTAATATAGCTGACAATTCAATATTATTAATTTTTTTTAACATAATTGATTTAAATAATGTATAAGTTTCCGATATGTTTAACGTATCACCTTGATAAATTTTATTTAAAATTATTTTCATTAGATTTCTCAAAAAATAAATGCATGATTTTATAGTTATATTTAAATTTTAAATAATAAAATGCTTTTATTTATTAAAGATAAATTTAAATATAAACTTTTCAAAAATCTTATTTTAAATTACAAGTAATGTTCTTGTAGACAGCTAAGTAAGTGTTTTTAAATGTATTTATGACTTAAATAAAATTAATATATTATCATATTTCAATATTAATGAGTTAAACTTCCATTTATAAGCAGTAATATATCTTGTAAATAACATCGAAAATTTAAAAAATGTATATAAATAATTTTATAATGAAATATTTATTGAACAAACTAATTGTGGATTATTATTTTTAACGTCTGAACGTATTATTATATTTTAAAATAATTTTAATAATGTAATATTTTTATGCTAAAAATATAAATTAAAATTTTTAAAAAACGGTTTTTGATTTTTTTATAAAAGTTATATATTACATGAGGAGTAATTATATATCATGGAAAACAAGTTAGTTATAATGATACTATTTATAATAGTATCTATTACTTGGGGGACAACCTTTATAGCCATAAAAATTGCTATTAATACTATTCCTCCTATTTTTGCTACTAGTATGAGATTTCTATTAATGTCACCCATATTAATAGGCATGTCTTACTACACTAACACGCCTTTGTTGTTTCCTGATAAAAAAAAGATATTCCAACTATTTATATGTATATTTTATTTTACTATACCATTTTCATTAATGTTATATGGTGGAACATATGTTAATTCTGAAATTTCATCGATTATTTTTGCTACTATGCCTAACATAGTCATGTTGTTATCTGTTTTTTTTTTAAAAAAAAAATATATTTTTTACAAAATCTTGGATTAACATTAGCAATGTTAATATTGTTGACAATTTTGTATCAAGAAATAAAATTAGGAAACTTATATTCGATTCGTGGCATCTTTGCTTTAATGTTAGCAATGTTTTGTCATTCTGGAATATATTTATATTCTACAAAATATTGTAAAAATATATCTATTCTTACATTTAATGCATTACCTTCTTTTTGTTCAGGATTATTCCTATTATGCATTTCTATTCTAATTGAACATCCTATTTTTCAAAATTTTTCTAAAATTTCGATATTAGCTCTTATTTATCTTAGCTATTTTTCGGGAATATTTGGTATACTAGCTTATTTTTATTTACAAAGCAAAGTAAGTGCCATACATGCATCAATAGTTTTTTTTATTTTTCCTCTAGTTACTTTGTTTTTAAATTATTATATATATGGCCATACTGTAACAAATTTTCAATTTCATCTTATTATTTATTTTTTGTGTAGTATTTTATTAGCACTAACTCCTATACGTTATATACAGATAAAAAATATTATTGCATATATATGTAAAGATTTTTACTATTAATGAGTTCACTGAAATACTTTATTTTAAAAATATATCACTTTTAAATTTTTCTTAACGAATTGATAAATAAACATATGTGCGAAAAAATACAAAAAATTTTAGCTAGACATGGATATGGATCTCGTCGTTATATTGAATCATTGATTAAATCGCATTCAGTAAAAATTAATGATGAAGTAGTAAAAGTTGGACAACGTATTTCTATAAATGTCATACAAAAAGTTATAATCAATAACAATAATTATAAACCTAAACTAAACATTAATAAAAGTTTAAAAGTGTTGTTATATAATAAACCGGAAGGTGAAATATGTACTAGAAAAGATCAACGAAATCGTCGAACTATATTTGAAAAGTTACCAAAACTATCTAATGCAAGATGGATTAATATTGGTCGATTAGATTTAAATTCTAGTGGTTTATTATTATTTACTACTGATGGAGAATTAGCATATCGCTTAACGCATCCTAGTTTTAATATAGAAAGAATATATAAAGTACGAGTTTTTGGGCAGTTTACTGAAAATATATTAAAACAATTAAATGTTCGAGTAAAACTTTTAGATGGATATGCAAACTTTAAGTCCATTCAATTTAAATATGGAGAAGGAAAAAATAAATGGTTTAATGTATCTTTGTGTGAAGGGAGACATCGCATTGTTAGACGTATTTGGGAAAAATTAGGATTTCAAGTAAATAAATTAGTTCGAATAAGTTATGCTCATTTAACTCTACCTAAAACATTGTTTCCAGGAACTTGGATAACATTAAATAAACATGATATTGATGTTTTATGTAAAAAAGTTAATTTAAGATAATTAATATATTTTATATATATATTTAAAATTATCTCTTAAACTATTAGGACTTAACGTAATATTTAAGTAATTACATAATTTCTTTAATAAATGATATTCCGTTATTTAAATTTAATTTAAAATAAATTATTTAATACACAAAATTTTAAATTAATTATGTTTAAAATTAATTATAAGGAAGTATATGTATGCATTTTATTTATGACTGTAGTTTATTTTTATTTAAAATAGTTATTGTAATTTTTTTTATAATTTTTGTTAGCAGTATTATTTTAAAAATATCAAGAAAAAAAAATAAAAATTTTGGTATTTTGAGTGTTTCGTCATTAAATGATCATTATGAGTTAGTTAAAAATAGTATTATTGTTCAATTAATGGATAAAAAGACAAAAAAATTATGGAATAAAAAAAACAAAATGTTAAAACGTAGCACATTGCTAACTAATAATAACAAGTTGATAGATAAAGATCACAATATTATTGTAGTTAGAGCTCAACCAACTTTATATGTTATTGATTTTAAGGGTGGTATAGCTGCGCATGAAGTAAAATCTTTAAGAGAAGAAATATCATCGATTATTTCTGTTGCTCAAAAGCATGATGAAGTATTATTGCGATTAGAAAGTTCAGGTGGAACGATTCATGGATATGGTTTAGCAGCAGTACAATTACAAAGATTACGATCTAGGAAAATTTTTTTAACAATATCAATCGATAAAATAGCTACTAGTGGTGGATATATGATGGCTTGTGTAGCAAATTATATTATAGCGACACCATTTTCAATTATCGGATCTATTGGTGTAGTAGCACAATTTCCAAATATTCATAAATTTCTTAAAAAAAATAATATTGATGTAGAATTACATACGGCTGGAGTACATAAAAGAACCCTAACTATATTTGGAGAAAATACACCTGAAGATAGAAAAAAATTTGTTGAAGAACTAAATGTTGCTCATGATTTATTTAAAAAATTTGTTAAAACTATGAGGCCTTCATTAAATATTGAAAAGTTGTCTAATGGTGAATGTTGGTTTGGATCTATAGCTTTAAAAAAAAAATTAGTTGATGATATCAATACTAGCGACGATTTTATTATATCTCGAATACGAAAATTTAATATATTGCATGTTAAATTTAAATACAATGAAAGTATTATAAAAGCACTTTTTTATAAAAAATTAAAAACAATTAACAACTTAATATATAAATATCTAAATAATAAATTATTTTAATATTTCAATAATTGTATAATAACAAATAACATTAATTAAATTTTTAATAAATATTTTAAAGTTTTTAGCTGATTTTTTATAAAATTATAAATGAATGTTTCTTGAAATAATTTTTATTACGATGCATCTATTATTAGATGCTAATTTTAAAATTTTACATGTAACACTAAGATTGCGTTATTGTAATTAAAAAAATATATAATGAATATATAATTAGATATTAAATATAGAACGTAATATTCAAACGCTTAGAACATTAAAAAGTATTTATATAATTTAAATTTATTATTTATATATGAACATTTTTAATAAATTATGATTTTTCTAAAATAAAATAATTTTTTTTAAATTAAATACGTTGTACAATATAATTGTATTGAAATTTATATGCATAAATTTATGATCTAAAATACAAATTTTAAAATAAATGTTATATATGAATTATAAAAAAAATTAATTTAGTTTTAAATTAACAAAAATAATAGTTTTACAAGTCAATTTGTTGAAAGTAAAATTTGTGATATATAGCATTTCATGAATATAAATTTAATATATTTTTTTATTTTAAAATCATTTACATTTTTATATTGATCTTTTTTTATGTTATAACTATCTTAAAGTTATATTTGTTACTAAAAATTTAATATTTAAAAAAACCATTTTTTTAAATATAAATGAAATTTATAATAGTGTTATGGTAACTGCTTTTAACATAAATATTAATTTATAAAATACTAGTAAATAAATGTCAGCTTTATTATAGATTTTACTAACTTTTTTATGTTATTAACAAAATATACTTAAAGGAATAAGTATATTATTTTATTGATTTTTTAATTAAAATAACAAAACTGTACTAATAAATATTAATTATTAAATAATATTATTAAATATGTTTTATTAATTATAAAACTTTGTTTTAAAAGACTAGTATAACTTAATTATATTACGTTTATTTATTATAAAATTTTAGCATTATTTTAAATTATTTTGAAACAATTCTCGAATTTTTACGAGGATCACCCTCATAAGTTTAGGATTTCCGATTAGTATAATTCCTGAAGAAACGTAATCATGACCTCCATTGAGATCACTAATTAACCCCCCTGATTCTTTTATTTGCAATGATCCAGAAGAAAATAATAACGGTATTAAATTTCCATTAAACAAATAATCTAATCTTCCCATAGCAACATACGCACAATCTAAACTAATGCAACCAGTACATCTTAATTTTACTTCATGTGAAAATAATAAATTAATTATTGTAAAAAAATAATTTTGAAATTTACTATTATTACATGGATATACTAATCCTACTAAACTACGTTTAAGTGTATTAGTACTTTTACATCGCATTCTATAGCCATTCAGTTGAGAACCTTGTCCTTTTACAGAAGTAAACAGTTCATTTCTAATAGGATCATATATAACTGATATTTGAGTAGTTTTACGTACAATAATTGCAATAGAGATACAAAAATGTGGTAAATTATTTTCAAAATTTTTAATTCCATCTAACGCATTAATTAGCCATATTATCTCTGTATTTTTAAAAATTTTATTATTTTTATGATATGTAATAATTGAATGTTCAGGATATGATTTGTGAATCATATCAATCATAGTTTTTTCTAACACAAAAATTATTTTAGTAATGAAATCTTTTTTTAATATTTGTTTTTCATTGTTCGTTTTATTTCGATCATAATATTGAATGAGGATATTTCCACATTTTCGAGCTACACGAATAGCAATGTTAAGTATTGGATGCATGTTATTCCTAATTTTTTTAGTATACTAAGATACATTTATATATTTATATTTCAAAATTATTTTTAAGTTGTATGTTCTAAATAATGAGTTATTCTTTCAGATAAGCTAAATAAAAAATTGTAATTCTATGCATCTAAACACGTATATTTACATGTAAATATGTCTATAATATCTTATTTAAAAATTTAAGAAACAAAATATTTCGAACAATATTTATATAAGAAACATATTAATCATATGTAACAAAAAATGAAATATTATTAATGTTTTAATTTATTTTTTATTAATATTATGCATTAATTAAAATATTTTATAATTAGTTTTAATAATAAAATATATATATATTATATCAACAAATATTTTTTAAATAAAAATAATATTAAGGATGAACATGATAAATTATGAATGTAAAATGCAGAAAATAAAGTTAAAAACAAATTTATTAAATTTTGATTTGCAATCTATGAAAAAATTTTTTTGTTCAATAGGAGAACTAGAATTTCGTGCACAACAAGTAATGAAATGGATATATCAACATTATTGCGATGATTTTAATAAAATGACAAATATTAGCTTACAACTTAGAAAAAAATTATCAACATTGTGTTGTATCACTCCTCCAAAATTTTTAAATCACAAAGTTTCCGTAGATGGAACCATGAAATGGAGTGTTGTTATTGGAAATCAATGTATAGAAACAGTGTGTATTCCTAAAAATCAACGAACAACGCTGTGTATTTCATCTCAGTTAGGTTGTTCGCTTGCTTGCAGTTTTTGTTTAACTGGGCAGCAAGGATTTAACAAAAATTTGAATGTTTCAGAAATAATAGGTCAAGTTTGGTATATTCAAAAGTTAATTTACTTTTCAAAAATAAATATTACTAATAAAATTACTAATGTAGTTTTGATGGGCATGGGAGAACCTCTATTAAATTTATCTAATGTTGTTCATGCATTAAGAATAATGTTAGATGAATTTGGTTTAAATATGTCTAAAAATCATATTACTTTATCTACTGCAGGTATCGTTCCTGCATTAAAAAAACTACATACCATGATTGATGTTTCGTTAGCTGTATCATTGCACGCTTCAAATAATACTATTAGAAATCAATTAATGCCAATTAATAAAAAGTATAATATTGAATCTGTACTTTGTGCAATTAAAAAGTATTTATATTATTCAAATGCGAACAAAAAACGTGTCACTATAGAATATGTAATGTTAAGCGGAATTAATGATGCAGCATATCATGCTGAAGAACTTTTTAACCTTTTAAAATCTATACCTCATAAAATTAATCTTATTCCATGGAATCATTTTTCCGGAAGTAATTATATTTGCAGTAATGATATAACTATTAACAACTTTGCTAATATTTTAATTAAAAAAGGTTGCATTGTTACTATTCGAAAAATAAGAGGTTATGATATTAATGCAGCTTGTGGACAACTTTCTGGGATAGTTTTTGATCGAAAATTTAATAAAATTAATTGTATTAGTTAATGTTAATAAAGCAAAAATGTTATATTTAAAATTAATTTCATAAATTAACTAAAAGAGTTTAATTACATTTTTTTCGATTTATATATTTTTATAAAAATATTATTGCATACAATAAGGAACAATATGAATAAAAAAAAGAATTTATTATTTTGAGACAAAAATCTAATTATATTTATGTTAATAAAATTCTAATCGGAAATTTTTATTCTATTTTTCACAAAGCATGACTAATACTAAAATTCTAGATGTTCAAAGTTACCGTTAAACAAATATTAAAATTATCAGATATTGGAGTAGACATAATACGTATATCTGTTTCTATTTTAGATATGGTAGAACCTTTTTAAATTATAAAAAAAAGAGTAGTAGTACCATTTGGTTGAAGAATATACATTTTGACTACAGAATTTCTTTGAAAACAATAGAATATGAAGTAAATTGTTTACATATTCATTCTGGAGATATAGGTAATAAAAAAAATACAAGAAGTGGTAAATTACGCTAAATTTCATAATATACCAATTTGAGTTTGGGCTAATTTCGGATCATTAGAAAAAGATATATTGACAAAATATAAGTTTCCTTCTGAACTGGGACTATTAGAATCAACTCTGCGATATATTAATTATTTAGATAAATTTAATTATGATTAATTTAAAGTAAATATAAAACCTTCAAATACGTATATAGCTCCTCAAGCATATAAAGCATTAGCAAAAAAAAATTGATCAACCTTTACATGTTAGGAACAACTGAATCTGAAGGATTTAGAAATGGTACAGTAAAATCTTCTATTGGTATAGGATTAATATTATTAGAAGGTGTCGGAGATACAATTAGAGTGTTGTTGGCTTTTGATCCAGTTAAAGAAGTAAAAATAGGATTTGATATTCTTTATACATTGAATATGAAATCTCGAGGAGTTAATTTTATAGCATATCCACTTGTTCTCGCTAAGAATTTAATGCAATAAATATGCTTGAAATACTGGAAAACAATTGGAAAACGTAGACGTTCCTATGGGTGTTTTCAGTAATTGGATGTTGTAGTAAATAGATTAAGTGAAGTGTTAAATTCACAAATAGAAGTAACAGGACTAAGAAATAAAAGTAATATATATAGATAGAATTCGTAAATCTAAAAAAATTAATAGTAAAAACGTTATTCAAAAACTGAAAATGAATATTAAAACAAAGTATAAGAATTATCGCAATAAAACGTATTTTAAAATAAGTTAAATTAGTTAACATATTATAAATTAATATTAATAAAAATACTTGTTAATATTTTTATCTATAAAAAATTATTATCAACTAATTAATAATAAAATTGAATTTAATAATTCAAAATTAATAATTATAATTATTAACTATAGGATAAGTGCATTGAAAGAAATTATTAGATCTATTAAAGGAATGCATGATTATATTCCTGATGATGTTATCACATGGCAATATATAGAATATATTGTAAAAAGAATATTAAAAAATTATTGTTATAACGAAATTCGTTTTCCTCTTATAGAGAAAACATCATTGTTCGCTCATAGCATCGGTAATATTACAGATATTATTGAAAAAGAAATGTATTCTTTTAAAGATAAAAAAAATAAAAAAATAACATTACGTCCAGAAGGAACAATTGGATGCATGCGTGCTTGTATAAATAAAGGGTTGTTACGAACTTCAAAACAAAAATTATGGTATTTAGGGCCTATGTTTCGTTATGAACGCCCTCAACATGGGAGATATCGACAATTTCATCAATTTGGAATAGAAGTATTAGGTATGTCAGGGCCAGATATCGATTTAGAAATAATTTTACTTGTAGAACGTATCTTACGAACATTGAATATTTCTAATTATGTCCAACTAGAATTAAATTCTATAGGATCATATGAATCTCGATTACATTATAAAAAAATTTTATTTTCGTATTTCAAACAATACGAAGCATGTTTAGATGAAGATTGTAAACGACGCTTATATGTTAACCCGCTAAGAATTTTAGATAGCAAAGATAAGAATATAAAAGCTATAATAAATAATGCACCAATTTTAATGGATTTTATTGATGATAATTCATTAATTCATTTTGAGAATTTGTGTAAATTAATGA